>NZ_NTZO01000438.1 GCF_002559405.1 Bacillus sp. AFS001701
TTCTACGTGTCCGATTTTGCCTAGTTAGGCTACTTTCGTTTGGTATAACACTCCAAGGGCGTAAATTCGGATACAACGAATCCTACAAATCAGTTATGACGTCTAGATATCAGTTTACTAATTTATATCGTGACAAGTTGATTGCTGCGTTTAAATCTCGATCGATTTCATGACCGCATTCACATTTGTATAGTCGGTCTGATCGATTTAAATCATTTTTCTTATTTCCACAACTTGAACACGTTTTAGAAGATGGGTACCATTGATCAGCTTCAACAAATTCAATCCCATATTTATCACATTTATATTGAATTTGGCGTTTGAATTTAAATAAACACTGCTTCGCGATTGCTTTTGACAGGTGCTTATTCTTCATCATTCCCTTGATGTTTATAGCTTCCATTACGATGCGATACTCCAACAGAAAGATACCAGTATTTTCCATCATTGCTAATTCTGGGATTATAGTATTTTTTATCTGATCTAACTTCAGAGATTAGAACCCAACCGACCTTTTCAATCAACACTCGATTTTCTTTTACTTTCAACTTCACATTATCGTTATAAAAAGATGGTTTTGATTTTCTTTTACTTTTGAATCGTGGTTGATCTGCTAACCCTTTAAAGAA
>NZ_NTZO01000439.1 GCF_002559405.1 Bacillus sp. AFS001701
CTTTAACACCTTTTTCAGTTAGATTTTTATCAATTTCAATATCTACTGAACAAGCACAGTCAACAATATTCCCCTCACTTATTAGCTTTTCAATATGCGGAACTAAAAAGGCATTAATGGTTCTACTCAAAGTTGTAATATATAATATATTCTTCATAATTTTACCAATTTTCCTTTTTAAACCATTTCGGTTTTATTTTTATCTATAATGCTAGTAAGATAATTTAATAAATCATCTCTTAAATCATCCCGTTGTAATGCAAATTCTGTAATTGTTTTGATAAAACCTAATTTTTCTCCTACGTCATAGCGAGTGCCTTCAAATTCATATGCATAAACAGCTTCTAAATGATTTAACTCCGCAATCGCATCTGTTAGTTGAATTTCTCCTCCAGCTCCAGGTTTTAATTCGTTTAATATTTCAAAAATTTTTGGACTTAAAACATAACGGCCCATAATTGCAAGATTTGATGGGGCCTCTTCTTGCGAAGGCTTTTCAACTAAATTTTTAATTTTGTGAAAACCTGTTCCAATTTGAACTCCACCTACAATTCCGTATCTTGAAACCTCATTATGTGGTACAGTTTGAACTCCTAATATTGATGAATTATACCGATTATATTTGTTAATCATTTGACTTAAACATGGTTTGTCAGCCTGTACAATATCGTCACCTAACAATACAGCAAATGGCTCATTACCGATAAACTTTCGTGCACACCAAATTGCATGTCCTAATCCCTTTGGCTCTTTTTGACGAATATAATGAATATCAACTAATTGAGACGACTTTTGAACTTCTGACAATAGATCATATTTCCCCTTATCCAAAAGGCTTTGTTCTAACTCAAACGAATAATCAAAATGATCTTCAATTGCTCTCTTTCCTTTTCCCGTAACAATGATAATGTCTTCTATACCAGACTCAATAGCTTCTTCTACAATATATTGAATCGTTGGTTTATCAACTATTGGTAACATTTCTTTCGGCATTGCTTTTGTAGCAGGAAGAAATCTAGTGCCTAATCCTGCTGCTGGTATAATCGCCTTTTTTACTTTCATTTATATGGACACTCCTTTAAAATTAGCCTGATATTGAAAGTATTTCTACTGCTTTTACTTTACCATTCGAAATATTCAGTAAATTACGTTTGAGAATTTCCTGATCTAATGTGGAATACGTTAAGATTAATTCATTGATTTCATCAATATATAATTTTGATGTTTTTCCGACATAAATTTTTGGGTATATTTGCTCTTCATACACTTCTTCCTTATTCAATAACTCTTCGAAAAGCTTTTCTCCCGGGCGTATTCCAGTAAACTCAATTCCTATTTCATCAATTGTGTTACCGGAAAATTTTATTAAGTTTTTTGCAAGATCAACAATTTTTACAGGCTCACCCATATCCAATACAAATATTTCTCCTCCGTTAGCTAGGGCCCCAGCCTGGATTACAAGCTTTGATGCTTCAGGAATCGTCATGAAATACCTAACCATATCTGGATGTGTTACTGTAATTGGTCCACCTTTTTCAAGTTGTTTCTTGAATAAGGGAATCACACTCCCCCGACTACCTAAGACATTTCCAAATCGAACAGCAACAAATTTAGTTTTACTATTTCGATCAAAATATTGAATCATCATTTCTGCTAATCTTTTTGTAGCCCCCATTACACTTGTTGGATTTACTGCTTTGTCAGTTGAAATCATAACGAATGTTTCAATATCATATAGACTAGCGGCAGTTGCAACATTCACTGTTCCAATGATGTTATTTTTAACTGCCTCTTCAGGATTTTGCTCCATTAATGGAACATGCTTATGTGCGGCAGCATGGTATATTACATGTGGTCTATGTTTTTTCATTATTGATATCATTTTCTTCTCGTCTTGAACGTCTGCAATTTCTGTAATAAATTCAATCGAAGTATTTTCGAATTGCTCTTTTAATTCCATATTTATTGTATAAATGCTATTTTCGCCATGTCCTAATAAGATTAAAGTACTTGGATTAAACTTTGATACTTGCCTACATATTTCCGACCCAATTGATCCACCTGCACCTGTTACTAATACAACCTTGTTTGTTATTGAATCAGAGATCATTTCAATGTCCAATTCAACAGCCTCACGCCCTAATAAGTCTTCAACCTGGACGTCACGAAATTGGTTTACGGATACTTTTCCAGTCATAATATCCTCTAGCATAGGTAGAATTTTTGTTTTTGCTTTCGTTTTAGTACATTCTTGTAAAATTTTATTTAACTCTTTTTTTCTTAAGGACGGAATTGCAATTATTATATTGCTTATATCTAGTATATTTACATAATGGTTAATCTGGTTTACCCCGCCCACTACAGGGATTCCTAATATATGTAAATTTTGTTTTTTTACATTATCATCGATAAATGCTACGGGTATTAATTCTGAATCATTATTTTTTAACAATTGTCTAACTACCATCGTCCCAGCAGCACCGGCACCAATAATAAGTGTTCTATTTTTATTCTCTGTATTCTTCTTAAACGAATCTGTGTATATTCTCCAAACTAAACGAGTTCCTCCAATTAACAAAATATGCAGAAACCATGTTACAGTAAGTAGACGGAAATACATTTCGTGTATAGTCAGTTTCTGTACGATTGCAGCGCAAATAATTGAGTAGGTAATTGCTTCAAAGATAATAATTAATTCCCCTATGCTTGCATATTCCCAGGATTTCTTATATAGCTTAAATATAAAAGAAAAAAAATGATGGCTAAGTAATAATGTGATTGAGCTAATAACGATTGGTGAATTGAAAACTCCAATTCCAGGGTTTACTAAAAATCGACTAAAGAAAATTGAAGTTAATACAATAAATGAATCTAAGAAAATAATAAAAGAAACTCTTTGTCTATATGTCACATTACTTACTCCTTTTCTATACGATTTTTGCCTAAAATTTTTAAAGTCTTTAACTATTG
>NZ_NTZO01000440.1 GCF_002559405.1 Bacillus sp. AFS001701
TTCCTTAATGATTAATAAAATTCATCCTTTAATAAAAAAGTGCTATAACTTGTTTCTTTTGGGAAACCTAAAACCTCGGTTAGCTCTATTCTTATATATCCTTGTTTGCCTTTAAGTTCAAATGCATACACTTTAATCATCCTTCTTCATTAATTGCTTTGGTTCAACCATAACAAAATACGAGTTATTTTAACAAATTCTAATTCAACTAAACTACCATTTAGTTTAATACTTTTTCGAATAAATATAATCCGTATCTGTATCAATAACAAAATCTACTTCGATTTCATCATCGAAGGGTAACTGTTCAAAACGGTGTAATCGACAAAACACATCTGGTAGATCACTAATGTCATTTATCATACTTAATGCCTGTAAATATTTTTGTTTCAATTCTTTTTTAGAACACTTCCTACCTGTACTTGGGTAAATTATCCATCAATTCCGACGATCATAATAGTCACGACTAGTTGCTAACCAATCAATATAGCTTAAATTTTAATAGTATTTCCTTCATATAATCATATTCTCTCAACTAACCTGCCAGTTAGTCACATAAGAAAATCAAAAATCTGCTTTAACAGAGCCTTTATTTTAAATAATTTGTTTACTTAGAATTTTATTTTTTTAGTACCAACTTTCTTATTCAACTTGCCACAAACGCTCACAATCAAACTCATTATTCTTACACTTCAAAAGATAAATATCAGGATTGCTTAAGCTTTTCCAATTCCTAAAACCAAATTCTTTGTTAAACTGTTTTAAAATTAAAGACATCAAATTCCCATGAGTTACAACGATTGTAATTTGATTTTCACTTTTGATGATTTCATCTATTACGCTTATTGCACGATTAGTAGCTTCTTGACTTGATTCGCCGCCATCGAATTTCAATTCCATATCTTCAAATGTGGCTTCTAATTTTTCAAGCCAGTCTGGTAAATCAATCGAGCTTAGCTTACGTTCAGACAGTCGCTCATCGAGAACAATGTCTATTTTCTTTTCATTACTTGTCGGTTCGATTGTTTGAATTGCTCGTAAAAAAGGGCTTGAAATAATTTGGTCAATTTTAATCTTTGAGAAAAAACCACTCAAATGCTTAGCTTGTATTAAACCTTGCTTCGTTAGATTCGCCTCATATGGCTGGCCTTCTGCTTCACAATGTCTAATTAAATAAATCTTTTTTTCCATTTTATTTGCTCCCCATTAATTGATTGAATTTTTACTAATTTCCTCTCTTTTTTCTTATATTATCATTAACCATCCTAATTTTGATGATCGAATTTTCCGACTTCCATATTAAACATTTTTTATATTAATTGATGACGACCTGAATTGAATGTATTATTTTAATTACAACAATCATTCGTGAAGATAATTACATTAACTATTTGGGGGTCACTGAAATTAATGAATTTTAGATTATAAGGGATTTAAATTTCATGGCAAAATAGAGGAGTTTTTTAAGAAATGAAAGAGTATTTTACAATTGGTGAAGTATCAAAATTATTCCAAGTCAAAATTGCGACTCTTAGGTATTATGATCAGATTGGTCTCTTATGTCCGGAATTTATCGATAAAAAGACCAATTATAGATATTATTCAACACAGCAGTTTGAACGGTTGAACTCAATAAAATATTTGAGGGCTTTAGATTTACCAATAAACGAAATTATCGATTTTTTTAATAATCGAGAAATTAATGCTCTTGTCGAAATGTTAAAAAAACAAAAAGATGAAGTTGCCCAAAAAAAGAAAGAATTGGAGATTATTGAAACTAAACTATCACGCCGCTTATTGCAAATTGAAGATGCTGTTAGTACACCTTTAGATAAAATATCGGAAATAACACTTCCTGAAATGCATGTAGCATATTTACGCCATGATTACGTTATAGGCGATGATATTGAATTACCTATTACAGAATTAAGGAATAGTTTTGGAATTAATGAGGAAATTTTTTTAGGGAAAATTGGAATCTCGATCTCAGCTTCTAATTTGAAAAATAATGTTTTTGATAAATATTCTAGTATTTTCATGGTACTTGAAGATGGTGATCAGATACCTCCAACCTCCATTCTTATTCCATCAAGAACCTATTTGAGAGTTCGATTTAAAGGTACTCACATTGATGCAGTTGGTTATTATAAAAAATTGTTGAGCTATATGCAAAAACACAAGTATGAATTGTTAGACGATTCGTTTGAAATTACACTTATTGATTATGGCTTTACTAACGATGAAGAAAAGCATGTCACGGAAATTTTATTACCCTACGAGTAAACTTAATAAAAAAATCCACTTGACCCTCTAGTTACTAGAGGGTTTATTTTTTATTAATATACTATTAATAAAAGGAGAAATGGAAATATGTTTGGCACGATTTTTAACACAATGATGATTATAGCCGGGAGCATGATTGGAAGCATCTTTAAAAAAGGGATCAAAGAAGAATATCATGAAATCCTTATGCAGGCGATGGGATTAGTAGCTTTGGGATTAGGGATAAACTCACTAGTACAACATTTGCCTTCCAGTAAATATCCAGTTCTTTTTATTGTAAGTTTAGCCGTAGGTGGATTAATTGGACAAAAACTAAAGTTAGAATCTAGATTTAATAGTTTAGTTAATAAATATTCGAAAGGTAATTTGGCTGAAGGATTATCAACCGCTATTTTATTATTTTGTATTGGAACATTATCTATTTTAGGACCAGTAGAAGCAGCCTTAAAGGGGGATTATACGTATCTCCTTGCAAATGGTACGTTGGATGGCATTACTTCAATAGTTTTAGCATCCACTTTTGGAATCGGAATCATTTTTGCTGGCATTGCTTTATTTACTTGGCAGGGCTCCATCTATTTAATTGCTATACTAATGAAAAATTCTTTAAGTAATGATCTTCTAAATGAAGTGACGATTGTAGGAGGTATATTAATTATAGCGTCCGGCTTAAGTATATTGGGGATTAAGAAATGTAATACTTTAAATCTTCTACCATCATTATTGATTCCTCCTATTGTATTTTTATTTATGCATTTATTCCATTTATAATGATTGGGAAATTAGTTAAGGAAATTAGGGAACCTCACAAAATGGAGGTTCCCTTAATTACTATATAAAAATCAATATTTAAATTAAACAGAGCAAATAATAAAGAATTCTTAAACAAAAAAATTGGAGTTTACCTAAACTCCAATTTCTCTTTCTATATTAATCTGTCTAAAAATAAGTTTATAATTAAAAACTGAAGTTAAAAGTAATTTATTTATCCAGCTTTTTAATTATCCAACCACAAATGATAATAAATGCAACACAGCCAATTCCTACGAGTACCATTAACATTCATTCATTCTCCCCATTTAACGATCCCAGTCAAAATATTTCTATGATAGTGCTTCATTCGTTCAAAATATATTCACAATGTATATAATAACCTTACTCGTCTCCGTCTCAGCCCCCTAAACAAGTTTAAAACCATCTTTGTTCTTGAGAAGAAACAAACTGATTGTGTAAACCGTTCTATTTTTTAAATACTGTACTTACTTTTAATTTGAATCTAGACATCTTTATAAAGCCTATAATCTTATGTAAAATAATTATATCAACTGAGATAATTTTTGTAATGAATAATTATCTGTTTATTCAAACTTATTAGTAAATCTGCAAATTCTCTAGTTTTTTATTTTATTCTATTTGCAAGTGGATGATTGTCTCTAAATTGTATTAAGTCCCATAAGTTTCCGTATAAATCCTTGAATACTGCAACCGTACCATAATCTTCTACTTTCGGTTCTCTTACAAACTCAATTCCTTTTGAAATCATTTCATCATAATCTCTCCAAAAATCATCCGTTCCTAAAAATAGAAAAACTCTCCCACCAGCTTGGTTGCCAATGAATGGCTCTTGCTCTTGTTTTGATGCCTTTGCAAGTAGAATAGTCGTTCCAGAAGAACCAGGTGGACTTACAACTACCCATCTCTTATCTTGTTCAGGCTGATATGTATCTTCAATTAAATTAAAATGTAGTTTCTTCGTATAAAACTCAATAGCCTTATCATAATCTTTTACGACTAATGCAATATGAACGATTGACTGGATCATTTTCTTATCTCCTAACATGTTTTCTATTAAAAGTACTACTAGTTGATCTATAATTCAATCTAACAAATTTCCCTTTATCAATTAATGATCTATTTAGCATAATTAAAAAGACTGCCGAAACAGCCTTCGTATTATTCATTTAATTTAGAAGAAAAAATTGGAATAATGATGATAGTAATAAATATTAATGCCAAAACGATTAATGAATTTTTCCATCTAAAATCATTTTCTCCATCATTATTATGCTGATTTAAGAATTCTTCATATATTTTCGATGAAACAAATTTTCCCGGATCTAGAATTTCACCTGTTTGTTCATCAAGTAAATACGTATCATAATTCGCTGTTTTAAAGAAACGATCTCTTACAGTATCGTATTTTGCAGCAATGGCCACTACATTTTCGTTTGTGTTTTTTTCCTTATTTGTTAAACTAAATTCTTTTTGTTCGACAATCACCGTTGATTTCTTAACATAATAATTAACTTCCTTACGATTATTCTTATCTATTTGATCTAAATAGCGCGATGTTGCATTTGAGGTTGAGACATTAGATAAAAACAACAAAAAGAAACAGAAGATGCAAAATGCAACTCTTTTCATTTATATCCCCCCACTTCTATTCAAATCTACTAAATTATATTCACTAGATTTTTAAATAGTCCTAGAGAGTATTTCTCATCTGACTCATAAATCTGGAGTAGCTAATTTTTTGCTGTAGAAACCCTTTTATTTTATCTCTATTTTGAGATCATCTTCTATAAAATATAAAAATCTATGATTCCACATTTTTTCATAAAAATCAATTGTCTCTTTTGCAGACATGAATGGATTATTTAATGTAGAGGTTGCTCCATTTACCATGAAATTTTCGTAACCTAATCCATGTGCAAATTTAATTGTAGCATCCATACAGTATTCAGTTTGGGCGCCGCAAAATTCTATTTTATGTACTGCCAATTGATCTAAAAGATTTTTTAAGTTTGTTTTAAAAAATGAATTTGCATGTATTTTGTTAATAAAATAATCTTGTTTTTGAACATCTAGATCAGCATGAATAGCCCAAAGTTCTTCTCCAGCTACTAATTCGTTATCACAATGTTGAACAAAAATAATTGGTTTATTTAATTCCCTATATATTGAGATTCTTTTATTTACTTTACTAATTAAATTTTGTAATTCAAATAAATGCTTCTCACCGCTGTAACATAC
>NZ_NTZO01000441.1 GCF_002559405.1 Bacillus sp. AFS001701
CATTATTTATGGCGAAAAAATTGAAAATAAATGAAGATGAATTTATTTATGACTTAGAGAAATTAGAGAAAATTGTATATGACTTAGCAAAAGATTTTGATACTAGAAACGAAAATAATGAATTTGTTAATCGAGTTAATAAACTACTTTCGATTTAAAAATACAGGATGATTTTTTCATAAACTTCAAAGGCAGGGAATGGTTTCCTGCTTTTTTTACGTGACTAAAAAATGATGGAAGCCCTAAGGCTTCCATATCTTATCGATCTAATAACTGCATCATCATCAATGCTTTACCTACTAATATTCCTTGCTGAAATACTTCAACATCAACTTTTCCAAACTTACGACCTAATTCTAAAACTTTTGGTTTAATTTCAATTACATCATCAATTTGAACTGGCTGTACGAAGTAAATTGTAATATTTTCTACGATTAAATCCCCTTTTTTCATATCACGAACTGCTCGTTTACCTGCCTCGGTTACAATTGTCGTAAATACGCCATGTGAAAGAGTACCAATTACATTCGTCATTTGAGGAGTTACATTACATCTAATCGTAAAGTCATCATTTTTTTGATCTTTATTATTATGAAATTGACTAGTAACTATATCATCAATTGTTTCTCCCACTTGAGGTTGACGTTGCAATTGCTGTAATGCTTCAAGTACATCTTGGCGACTTATAATACCGATTAAGTTATTCGTTGTATTTACGACTGGTAGCAATTCTATGCCTTCCCAAACCATCATTCTAGCAGCTGCCGCAACCGACATTTTTTCATTTACACTTATTGGTTGTCTAGTCATTACTTTATCAATTCTTTGAGTACGTTGTTCATGTATGATATCCTTTGAAGTTACAATTCCTATCAGTTTACCTCGATCATCAATTACTGGATATCTTCCATGACCTGTGTCTCTGTTATGTTCATACCACTTTTCAACTTCATCAAATGGAGATAGTGTAGCTGTTTTTTCAGTTGGAATGAGTATATCCTCAACTAGTACTATATCTTTCTTAATTAATTGATCATAAATTGCTCTATTAATTAACGTCGCGACAGTAAACGTATCATAACTTGAAGAAATAATCGGCATTTTCATTTCATCCGCAAGACGTTTTACACTTTCATCTGTATCAAATCCACCTGTTACTAAAACCGCTGAACCTTCTTTTAATGCTAATTCATGTGCATTCACTCGGTTTCCGACGATTAATAAATTATTTGCACTAATATATCTCATCATCGCATCAAGCTGCATTGCACCAATAACAAACTTATTAAGTGTTTTATGTAATCCTTCTTTACCACCTAAAACTTGTCCATCAACAATATTAACAACTTCGGCAAAAGTTAATTTTTCAATATTTTCTTTTCTTTTCGTTTCAATACGAATCGTACCTACACGTTCAATGGTACTAACAAATCCTTTGTTTTCCGCATCTTTAATTGCTCTATATGCAGTACCTTCACTTACACTTAAATCTTTTGCAATTTGTCTTACTGATATTTTATGACCGACCGGTAGTTGTTCAATATGTTCTAGTATTTGATCGTGCTTTGTAGTCAATTACCTCACCAAGCTTTCAATGGTTGTATTAATATTTTTATTAACTATTATATAACAATTCATACCATGAAAAAAAGCACGTTTCAACGTGCTTCTAATACTGTACTAATATTTTCTTCATTGATCTATACTACAATAGTGAAATTGTTGTATTTGGCTCATGAATGAAACCATTATGCTTTGGTAATTTTGCAAGGAACTCACTTGGGTCTACTTGGATTGGTGGAAATGTATTATAATGCATCGGAATTACTTTTTGTGCGTTAATCCATTCAGAAGCAATTACTGCATCATCGATTCCCATTGTAAAATGATTACCGATTGGTAAATAT
>NZ_NTZO01000442.1 GCF_002559405.1 Bacillus sp. AFS001701
GGTTTTCTGGTTTTTCACTTTTTACTGAATATTAGTTTACTTGTACAGGATACCCGTTGATATGACTTTTTATATACGGTCATATTGATCTAATATTTAGCCTACCGGTCTATTCAAATACTTGGCGTAGCTCAATCTGTCCTTCCCCAAGACCATGTGGATCTGGCGCGCGCATCGCCCACTCGATGGCTTCCTCTCGAGATTTCACATCTATGAACCAGTATCCTGCAATCAACTCATTGACTTCAGCGAAAGGTCCCTCTGTAATGTTCGGCGGTTCTCCAGGAACAGGATATGATATACGAATACCGTTGGAGCTTGGATGGAGTCCACCGACTGACACCAGAACTCCAGCATTCTTCAGTTCTTCATTATATTTCTTCATCTCAGCAAACATCAGATCCATCTGCTCACTTGGCATTGTCCCTGCTTCAGAATCCTTTGAAGCCTTCACAACCATCATAAATTTCAATAGTAACTCCTCCTCTGGGTTTTGGCTTTCTAATGTTAATCCCTTATACATTGTAAAATTCATACTCTTGCAACTATCATCATTATACCTTGGTTCAACCTTTTATAAAATGAGGTATGCTTCTATTTCAATTTTAGTAATTGCCACATCATCTTCAACATAATCTAAAAGTTCTTGATGTTAATTTTATTGCCAATAGAAGCTTTTTCCTTTTTCAATTATTTGTCATCTGAGTGAAAGTAAATCTTGTTGTTCAAATAAAGCAATGAATTAGTGAATAAGAACTATATTTTAATTTCAAAATACATATTTAAATAGTCGAATAAGAATTTAACAATCTACTATAACAGAACCTTTAAATTAAAAAAGACGAACAAAGCATTCATTCGATCATCTCATTCTTCTTATTTAATAATCTTAACCATATGATCCTCATCGTAAAATTCACCATTAACAATTAACGCTCTTTTTTCTGTTCCAAAGCTTTCAAAGCCTACAGATTCATAAAGTCTTTTTGCAGATTGATTTGATGAAATGACTGCCAATTCAATTTGTAAAATTTCTTCAATTTCCATAGCATCTTGGATCGCTTGGCTTAAAACTTTTTTCCCAACACCTTTACCACGGTAATTTGGTGTAACATACATTCCCCAAATAGTTCCTTTATGTTTCATTTTTTCAGATCTTTTTTGGTAGAAGCCAGCAACCCCAACAAGTACGCCTTTGTCGAATGCACCAATAATAAAATTATCAAAAGTCTTAGGGAAATTATTTGTGTGCTGTTCGATTGATTTTCTCTCATATTCAGTTAAACTTTCTCCAAATGCTTCTGGTGATAATGCTAATCCTTCACTTCTTAATCGAATAAACTCATGTAAATCTTCAATTGTTAATTTACGAACTTCCATACTTAATCTCCCTTCGAAACGCATAGATGTGTCAAATTTTTAACATCACTTTTATTATTCACTAAACCAATTTACTTCGTCTCAAACAAATATAACATATAATTCTGAAGTTTTAGAATAAAAAAAAGGACTGATCAAATTAAAACATGATCAGTCCTTGCATTGTGAAGACAAATTCCAAAACCCATGATAATCAGACTGATTGCAAGCACTTATCTTTCGAGGCGAGAAGCCTGGTGAGGAGCGGAGTTACCTTAAACGGTAATGAGCACCGCAGATAGGCGAAGCAACGAAGAAAGCGAGCGTTTGGCGGGCAGTCTTAAAGTTTAATAGAGACTAGTTTCAATTCAGTCATCTCTTGTATTGCATATTTTATGCCTTCTCTTCCATAACCGCTCTCTTTTACACCACCATAAGGCATTAAATCAACTCTAAACGTAGGAACATCGTTTACTAGCACGCCACCTACATGTAGTTTTTTAGTGGCATATAATGCTCTTTGTAAGTTGTTTGTATAGACACCAGCTTGTAATCCAAATCGACTATTGTTTACTTCATTTATTGCTTCATCAAACTGTTCATATGAATTGATGACAACAACTGGACCAAAAATTTCCTTACAGGATACATCACTTCTGTTCTTTACTTTTGTTAAAATAGTTGGTTTATAAAGACGTTCATCTATTATATCTCCACCAGTTACTAGATCGGCTCCATCTTTAATAGATTGCTTAACCCATTCATCTATTCTAGCAACATCTTTTTTAGAAATTAATGCACTAATATCTGTTTGAAGGTCTAATGGCGAACCTATATTTAACATTTTAGTAGCATTTTTCATCTTCAATAGGAATTCATTATAAAGTGTATGATGTACAAAAATTCTTTGTAATGAAATACATACTTGGCCGTTATAAATAAAGGCTCCCCATACACAACGATTGATTAGTTCATCAGTTAACTGGACTTCTTCATCGATGATCAACGCTGAGTTTGAGCCTAGTTCTAGAGTAACTTTTTTTAATCCTGCTTTGTTTTTTAATGAGATGCCGACCTCAGGACTGCCAGTAAAAGTAATTGCGTTCACGTCAGGATGTTTTACTAAAGCATCACCGATTTCGGAGCCTTTTCCGGTAATCAGGTTAAACGCACCCTTAGGTAAATCCGTTTTATCAATCATTTCAGCTAATGCAATGGCAGAAAGTGGAGTCTGACTAGCTGGTTTTAAAACAATTGTATTTCCTGCAGCAATTGCTGGGCCAACTTTATGTGCGACTAAATTAAACGGGAAATTAAACGGTGTAATTGCACCAATTACCCCAACTGGCTCTCTAACTGTATATGTGACTCGACCTTCACCACCTGCAACTGCATCAAGAGGGATTGTTTCCCCGTATATTCTTTTTGCTTCTTCAGCGGCTATTTTATAAGTTGCAATCGTTCGATCAATTTCACCTAAAGCAGCCTTTAGGGGTTTGGATGCCTCTAATGCTAAAATTTCAGCAAGTTTTGAACGATTTTCTTTAAACTGTTCAACTAATTGCTCTAAAATGACGCTTCTCTCATATGAGCTGAGTTTTTCCATTTGCGTTTTCGCGTTATTAGCCGCTCTGATGGCTTCTTCCAAATTCTCAATCGTTGCAATTGGTATTTCAGCTAAAACTTCCCCAGAATGAGGGGCAACAAGATTTTCATGTTTTACCCCTTCAACCCAACTTCCATCTATATAAAACTGTTTTTTCATTCTATTTCACCTCAGTTACAAGCTGACTAGCAACTTGATGTATTGATTGTTTTATAATATTCAGTCCTTCATCTAATTCCTCGTCAGAAATAATTAAAGGCGTTAAGAAACGAAGTACATTACTATGAACACCTGCGCTAAGAATAATGACTCCATTTTCACAACATTTTTTTGTTAATGCTGCAACAAACTCTTTTGCTGGTTGACCTGAAGTAGGATCTATAAATTCGATACCTACCATTGCTCCTAGTCCCCTAATATCATAAATTATTGGAAAATCATTTTTCAATTGACCAAAAAATGATTTGATTTTTTCCCCAATCGATCTTGCTCGAATCCATAATTTTTCACTTTCGATTTTTTCAATTACTTCTAGCGCTGCTACACATCCTAAAGGACTTCCGCCATAAGTTCCACCTAATTCACCGGGTGATGCCGCATCCATTATTTCAGTACGCCCTGTCACCGCACTAATTGGTACACCAGCTGCGATTGATTTTGACATTGTGATTAAATCAGGTTCAATTTCAAAAATCGTTGATGCAAATAATTCACCTGTTCGCCCAAATCCTGTTTGAATTTCATCCGCTATAAACAAAATTCCATGTGACTTACAAATCGTATAAACTTCTTTTATAAATTTTTTTGGAGGAACAATAAATCCTCCTTCTCCTTGGACGGGCTCCATAATAACCGCTGCCACTTCTTCTGGTGACACATCTGTTAAAAGAAAATCCTTAAATTGAGAAATACAAAAATTAACATATTCTTCTTCAGATAACTCTTTTGGTCTATTTGATAAATAAGGGAATTTAGCTTTATATGTAGCTGGAGCAAATGGTCCCATTTTATATTTATATGGTTTTACTTTACTTGTTAAAGACATTCCTAATAAAGTCCGCCCATGAAATCCTCGAGTAAACGAAATAATCCCTGAACGACCAGTGTACTTCCTTGCAATTTTAACAGCATTTTCAACTGCTTCAGCACCGCTATTTAATAGAATTGTTTTTTTAGAAAAATCCCCTGGCGTTATTTCAGTTAATTTTTTAGCTAAATCTACATAAGACCTATACATTCCTACATGAAAGCAAGAGTGGATTAGTCGTTCTGATTGATTTTTAATCGCTTGTACAACATTCTTTGGAGTATGTCCTACATTTAACGTACCAATTGCTCCAGCAAAATCTAAAAATTTATTTCCATCAACATCCTCAACGATTGTACCGTTTGCTTTTTCTACAAAAACAGGCGTATTATTTCCAACACCATTTGGAACATACTCACTACGTAACTCAATGAGTTCTTTTCCCTTTGGCCCTGGAACTCCTGCTGAGACATTAACAAATTTTCGATTATTGCTCATGCTAACTCTCCCTCTCATAAAAATAATTTCATTTCAATCTATAAAATTATTAAATTATTAGCTTCATTATTAATATACTCGCTTACAAACATTTAAGAATGAAATAAAACTTAGCCAAGGGCTTTTTTGAGGGAATGGGAAAAGCCACTCAGGTGAGCGGCAAATATTTTAGAACATTAATAATTCGCGAATGTCTTCTTCTGTTAAATTAAATGAAGGTTTTCCATTCGTTTCAATAATTTCTCCTATTAATTGTTTTTTCTTCTCTTGTAGTTCATTCATTTTATCTTCAATCGTACCTTTAGCAACTAGCTTGATCACTTGAACATCATTCATTTGACCAAAACGGTATGCTCGATCTGTTGCTTGGTTTTCAACCGCAGGATTCCACCAATTATCATAAAGAATAACTGTATCAGCTCCAGTTAAATTGAGTCCCACCCCTCCTGCCTTTAATGAAATTAGAAAGAAGTTATGTTCACCAGCGTTAAATCGATTGCAGATCGATAGACGTTCTTCTGAGGGAGTTTGTCCATCTAGATAAAAAAATTGTTCTCCCATGATTGATAGTTCTCTACCGATTAAATCTAACATTTTTGTAAATTGGGAGAATATCAATACTCTTCTACCGGCTATTTTTGATGCCTCAATTAGTTGAAACAACTGTTCAAACTTAGCTGATCTACCTTCGTAACCATCTATAAACAAAGCAGGATGGCAACAAATTTGTCTTAAACGGGTTAAACCGGCCAAAATTTTGATATGATTTTTGCCTAATGTAAATTTATCTACTGCTAAGTGCTTTAGGGTATCGTGTCGTAGTTTTGCTAAATATGCTGCATATAATTTTTTTTGTTCTGGTAACAATTCGACGGATTCCTTCGATTCGATTTTCTCTGGAAGTTCCTTAAGAACATCCTCTTTTAATCGTCTTAATAAGAAAGGTCGAACTCTTTTAGAGATTGTTTTCCTAGTCAAAATACTAAATTCCTTTAAACCTCCAAATAATTCAGGAAAAACAACATGATAAATTGCCCAGAGTTCTTCGAGTGAATTTTCAATTGGCGTACCTGTTAATGCAAACCGTTGATCAGCATTTAGCTTTTTAACAACTTTAGCTGTTTGAGTAAAAGGATTTTTAAAATTTTGTGCCTCATCAAAAAATACTGTATGAAACTTTTGCTTTTCGTACCACTTTATATCATTTCTTAACATCGAATAAGAGGTAATTAATACATCGATATTGACTAGTTCTTTTTGAATTTTCAACCTCTCATTTTTATTTCCATCAATGACAAGCGCTTGAATTTCCGGTACAAATTTGAATACTTCGCTTAACCAGTTATACGTTAATGCTGTAGGACAAACAATTAGGATTGGTGTATTAAATGAACGGATTTCGTTTAAAACGGATTGTATATAAGCAAGGCTTTGAATTGTTTTACCTAATCCCATATCATCCGCTAAAATTCCTCCAAATCCGAATTTAGCTAAATTCTTCATCCATTTATATCCAAAAATTTGGTAATCTCTTAACAGATTTTTCAATTGTTTAGGTACTTCTTCTACAATTTCATTTGGATTTATTAAACTCTCATAAAACTGATTTAATCGATCTTCAATATTAAACAAATTAGTTTCTTTCGCAGAATCTAATAAATATAGACCATTTTTTATTGGTAAGTTTAATACACCTTCATAATCAAATTCTTGCTCGGGTACTGCATTTAAAAATCGCCTTATCTCTTGTAATTCTCTCGTTTCAAGCGAGTACAAAGTTCCATCATTTAACCGGTAATATTTCCGTTTCTCTTTTAGTGCTAATAATACTTCTTTGATTTGTTTCTCAGGAATGTCTAATTCAAATTTAAATTCCAACCAATTCGTTCGTTCTCTTTTTAAATTGACTCGTATTTGAGGTTTCTTATTTTCTTTAAAAATTCTATTTCGAACTGCGGTCGTTGCATAAATTTCAGTTAGTTTTTCAAGTTTCGGTACTATATTTCTTAAAAATTCGTATTCAAGTTCTTCATTTTGTAAGAAATAGCCACCTTCTGTTTTTGAAAAACAACTATCTTCCATTAATTGTAATATTTCTATTTCTTTTTCTTCATCTCTAATTAACGTTTTACTCAGTTGAATTTCTCTTTTATCTAGCGGATTAATCACGATGCGATCATAATAAAATTCAAGCCCTGCAAGTAATTTATTTTTTATACGATCTAAATATAGCTTTGCTCTTAACGGGATTTCTGAATATTGGTTTGAAAGTGAAGTAGGTATTTGCACTTTACCAAGCTTTATAAGACCGGGAATTACTTTCTCAACGTAAAGATGGATTTGGTCTGTTGGAATGTTTATTTTTTCATTTGCTGTGTTTTTAAATATTTGTTTTAACTCAACAAGTCGATTAAATTCCTCAACTTTAAGATTATATATTCTTCCACGATATAAGACTGTTGAATAAGTTTCCATTATCGTTAATTGCTCAATTCCTTTTGCAGTTAAAAAGTATTGATCATTTAAATGCTCTATTTCAAATTCCAAAGGTAATTTATCTTCGGTAAATGAAATTCCATTAAATGGTATTCCATTTTCAGTTATTTTTACGTTTTCTGTAACTGTTAATAAATTAATGAA
>NZ_NTZO01000443.1 GCF_002559405.1 Bacillus sp. AFS001701
TATGCTACAATTTCACTCATGTTTTGCCCTATTTCACCTGAATCAAAGCGCATCATGATAATTGCATTTGCATCCATTTCACTTGCGTTTTTAGTCATTCGATCCATCGCTTCTTTTCTAGCATCCTCAAGCATTGCAGTGTATTGTTTGATTTCTCCACCAACAAGACTTTTTAGACCAGCTAAAATATCGCCACCTAGTCCTCTACTACGTACAATTACTCCAAATACAGGTCCTTTTACTTCAACTAGTTTATACCCTTCAATGTTTTCAGTTGTAACTACGATCATAATGTTCACCTCAAAATTTTTATTCTTTACACAAATCTATTTATCCAATTTTGTGTATGTATTTCAATACCATTTTTAAACTTCATTAGTTAAAAATGGAAAATTTGAAACGTATAATGTATTAATTCTATGTAATAAGTTTAATCCCTTTTTACTAAAGTGATATTCATTTTCTTAGCAAATTATTATTGGTTAATATTTCCAAAACTGATTCTTCTACTTCAATTGAAGCCTTCTCATTTACATCTATAAATTTAGTGTTAAACTGCTTATACCACTCTTTTTCATATTGATATAATTTCATATTTTGATCAAATGAACTTCTTCTATTTGAAAAATCATTTTGTTTTCTTCTTTCAAGCGTTTCAAATCCAGCATCTAAATAAATAATTAAATCAGATCTGCATTTTCTAAGTTGATTTAATTCATCTTTTAAATAGTATTCTATATCCCATGAATAACCGTTTGCGATTGGAAAAAAGAGCGTATAGAATTCGATGTCTTCTGGACCACGATCAAAAAGAATATTTTCATTTTAAAAATGATTAAATCGCTGAAGTTCTACTTCAATCAATAATTGCTGATTTTTTATAAACCCCTCTAATGTATGTATATCAAGTTTTAAATTATAC
>NZ_NTZO01000444.1 GCF_002559405.1 Bacillus sp. AFS001701
GCAATACTAACATAAAAAGAAGAGGTGATTGTTTTGAGAAAGAAAAGACATAAATCGTTTCAAGATTTAATTCTTGAAAATAAAAATTCTCTATTAAATGATGAAGAAGCTTTGAATAAAATATATGATCGACTAGAAGAACGGTTAGAAAGAAAAGCTAAAGCGGAGTAAATTAGTCATTTTGAAAATCGAATTTCGTTTATACAGGAGAAGGAATTATTTCCTTCTTTTTTTGTTGTCAAAATTGGTCATTTTTTAATTTCCTCTTACATATTTTCAGCAACAATACTCATACTATCGCTAGGGGGCGATAAAATGGGAAATCCAAAAAAACATCCTAAAGATTTTGTACCAAATCATATAGGTACTCAAAACAAAGCAGCTGGTGGGAATAAGGGTAAACAAATGCAGTATAAAGATCCTACTGGTAAACAACCAATTGTAGATAACGGGTAAAATCCAAAACAGAAAAACAAATTTTGAATTGGAGTGAATTATGATGGAATATACAAATACACCAAAGCCAGATGATCGTAGTGATAATGCAAGAAAAATTCAAGATAATATCAACAATACGAGGGAAAATATGAAAGAAGCAGAGGCTTCAATGAAATTTGGAAATGAACAAGATCGTCAAAATGCATTAGCTAAAAATCAACGTCGCGAGGAATCTATAGCAGCATTAGAAAGTGAACTAAAAGACGAGCAAGCATTTAATAATACAAATGACTGATTAAAAAATAAGCTAGGTATTTTGAGTTAGCCTCATAAATACCTAGCTTTTCTTTATGCTCTTTTAACTACATTAAAATTAGCTTCAAGAAGCTCCCAATTTTGAATAAATGGTAATCCTAATTTCCAATACGATATACCACGTATATTCTCTTCTTTTATTAGGTTAAACTTGGCTTGAATGGATCTTGCATCTTCGAACCAAACTTCATGTTTTTGACCATTTGATTCTGTATATCGGAAATGAGGTGCTTTAGATTTGTTATCAAAAAGGATTTCGTTTGTCATTTGAATTGCTAAATTTGTAGCAGCTTCAGCACTTAATGCTTTAGCCATAGTACCTTGTTTAAATGGAACTTTCCAGTCAAATCCATATAAATTTTGACCCATTACAATTTTTGGTACAGGAATGACGGTTTTTGCATAGTTGATTACTTTACGAACTTGATCGATCGGTGATACGGCCATAGGAGGACCGCCTTGCCAGCCCCAATCATATGTCATGATTACAACGAAGTCGACAACTTTACCTATGTTAGCATAATCATGAGCTTCGTAAAATCTACCTTTTTGGTGTGAACTTGTTTTTGGGATTAAAGTAGCACTCAATATGAATCCTTGAGGCAGCCTTGATTTTACTTTATTTAAAAAATTAATATAAGCTACACGATCAGTTGAAGCAACATCTTCAAAGTCTATATTTACTTCTCTAAATCCGTATTTATTAGCAGTACTAATAATTGTATTTATTAGTTTATCTTGAACTGCTGGACTTTGTAATATATCGGTTGCGAGTGATGTTGAAAACTGTCCATTTTCAAGATTAGAGACAACCATCATATAAATACAGCGATTATCCCTCGCGATTTGAGGGATGTTTCCAAGTGGCGGTTCTGTTAGTGTACCATCTCTTTTCGCATCAAAGCTAAAATGTGCTAAATAGGTTAAAAACTTACTTTCTGTTCGAGCCGATTCTTCAAGTGCTGGTCTAATTGGGTTTGAAGTTGGTTGTAAATACCCAATAGATTCAATATTTCTTTTTTTTCGTGGTGGAAGATGTAGCTTTTGACCGACATGTAATGAAGCATACGGACTAATTCCACTTAAAGTTGCAATTTGACTTGATGTTACACCATAGGTTAAAGCTAAATCATATAAGTTATCACCGGGTTGAACAAAATATTCATTTCCTGTAGTTGGTACAACAAGCGATTGACCTTTTATTATTTTATAAGGAGCTACAAGAGCATTTGAATTAATGAGTGCTTGGCGTTCAACTCCATAAAAATCTGCAATACTCATTACTGTTTCTCCACTTTTTACAACATGAATTTGCATCAAGTTTATCTCCTTCCATTAAACGTAGATATTCGTCTCTATTAAATATATGCCAAAGAGTTTGGATTAGAAGAGAATAGGTGGAAAAGCAAATTGAAATTGATTTTGAACATAAAAAACCTAGCCTAAGTTAGGTTTTTAGGGAAAATATTTATTTTTTTGATTCTTTATCACTATTTGGATCAAGTGGGAATTGAATGATATTTGAGTTACTGCCTGAGACAGTAGGGAGTTTTCCATCCCATTTCTCTGCTTTTTTGTATTCAATTAATTCATTGGTCAACGTTTGTTGGATTACTTGGTTCGCTTTTGCTTGACCTTGTGCTCGGATTAGTTGTGAATCAGCATCAGCCTTTGCTTCTACTTTTTTCTTTTCTGCTTCAATTTTAGCCGTTTCTAGTTCAATTTTTTTACGATCATTTTCTTGGGCAGCTTGAACACGTGCATCAATTGCATCCTGCGTTTTTGCGTCTGGTTTTGGCGTTCCTAGTGTTAAATTTTCAACAAAGAAACCAAGTACTTTTACATCTTCTTTATAAATTGTTTCAATATCAGCTGAGGCATTACTTGATTTCTCACCGTATAATTGTAAAACTGTGTATTTTGATACTGCAATTCGAGCTGCATCTTGTAAACGTTTCTTTAAATATGTATCCTCAATTTCTTCAATCGACACAGGTCCAAACTCGTTAAACATTGATACTACTTTAGAAGGATCAATTTTATATGTATATGATAAATCCATTTCAATTCTTTTACCGTCTGAAGTAGCTAATGCAACGTCTTTATATTCTACAGTACGAAGACGGACAGGATATTCGGTAACTTTATCGAATAAACCAACGAAATTCCAACCTTGTGATAATGTGTTTTTCTGTATTCCCCCATTTGGTGAATAGACAACTCCTACATAACCAGGTGTTATTTTTTCAATAAATAATGTTGGAATTGTTGCGATTAAGATCAGTGCAATACCCGCGATGATTCCTCCAATTAGTTTACGATTGAAAAATGATTTCTTTTTTTCATTTGGATGAATTTCCATTATTTTTGTCCCCCTTATCCTTTAAAATATTTTTTACTTTAGCT
>NZ_NTZO01000445.1 GCF_002559405.1 Bacillus sp. AFS001701
ATTTTGGAAATTTAATAGATCATTTTTTTATTATTAACTTTACAATTAAAAATTACTATTTTTCGTGGGTTTTGAATCCTTTATAGCGATTAGAGGAAATTAAAGAAATGTACCGAACTAACTAATAGATTAATTAATAGTTAGAAGAGGTGACATGATGGAAGTCGTTCGTGCAAAATCAGAGCATATTACAGAAGTAGCAAATTTATTTAATCAGTACAGAATGTTTTATAAACAAGAAAGTAATTTAAATGGAGCGATTGATTTCATAACGGAACGAATCAATAACAAAGATTCTGTTATTTTTCTTGTGAAAGAAGAAAATCAATCTATGGGATTTACCCAGTTATATCCTTCATTTTCTTCAGTATCAATGAAAAAGTTATGGATTTTAAATGATTTATATGTAACTGAAACGGCAAGGCAAAAAGGAGTAGCTCAATTGTTGTTAAATGCAGCAAAGAAATTTGCAATCGAATCGAAAGCAAAGGCACTAGATTTACAAACTGCGATTGATAATAAATCGGCACAAGCATTGTATGAAAAAAATGGCTATCAGGTTGATAAAGAATTTCTATCGTATTCATTAAATTTAGAAAATCTAAAGTGATCTTCAAATAAATTGTAGTTGATAAAATATATGAAAATCTAGAACTATTATCAAATGCTTTAAAAAATGTTAAACCTTAAAATAAAACTAACTTGAAGGAGAAGATGATGCTTACAGTTAAAGGCTCATTTAATGAAGCTAAAATATTTACAGATAATGTGGAACAAGGAGCAATTGGGCAAATTATTGAACTATGTAATCAAGAGTTCGTGAAAAGTTCTAAAATTAGAATTATGCCTGATACTCATGCAGGTAAGGGGTGTACAATTGGAACGACAATGACGATTCAAGATAAAATCGTTCCAAATCTCGTTGGGGTTAACTAAAACGGCTCCAACGTTAAAAAACTCGCTCAATTGCTGGAAACCCTAACGTAAAATATAGTCGAGGGCAATCAGCAGCCAGAGGCTATGGTGACATAGTCAAATGGTTCAGAGACTTGCACGTTGTTAGCAGACGATTGTGCAGAATTATTCTAATTCCTAATGTCGGATGGAATGATTAACACGGCGAGCCTACAGAAGGAGCTGCAAACTCCGATGATTGTAGAGAAGGTATAGTCCACTCTCTAAGAAATTAGAGGTTAAAGTACGATATAGGTTGCGGAATGGAAACAATAAGAGTTTCACAAAAAGAAATCGATTTTCAAAAACTAGATGCTGTCATTCGTAAACATGTTCCATCAGGGTTTTCAATTCGAAATAATAAGCATGAATTTGTGAAGAAAATTGATTTTTCAAAGCTGTACTGTTTTAAAGAATTAAATGAAACAAGAACAAAACTAAGCTTAGGATCGCTTGGTGGTGGAAATCATTTTATAGAATGCAATGCTGACGAAGAAGGGAATATTTATTTCGTCATTCACTCTGGAAGCCGAAATTTAGGTAAAGTTGTAGCGGAATTTTATCAGAAAAAAGCGTATGAATTGTTAAAGAGCCAGTCAGAAAATCGTTCAAAAGTCATTCAGCAATTAAGGGATGAAGGCCGTGAAAAAGAAATAGAGGCAGTATTAAAAAATCTTCCTTCACAATATATTCCAAAGGATTTAGCTTATTTGGAAGGAGTTTGGTTTGATCGATATATGCATGATATGGCAATTGCCCAAGAATATGCTTTATGGAACCGGAAGGCAATGATGAATGAAATAGTAAAGAATATGGACTTAACAGTTGTTGAACAATTTACGACTGTTCATAATTATATTGATATCGAAAATATGATTCTTCGTAAAGGAGCGATTTCCGCTAAAAAAGGTGAAAAAGTATTAATTCCGATCAACATGCGAGATGGTAGTTTAATTGCAATCGGAAAAGGAAATCCAGATTGGAATTATTCAGCCCCTCATGGTGCAGGTCGAATTCTCAGTCGTTCAAAAGCAAAAGCAACTCTTTCACTTGATGAGTTTAAAGAAACAATGAAGGATGTTTGGAGTACATCAGTCTTAGAGAGTACACTTGACGAAAGTCCAATGGCTTATAAGGAAATGAAAGAAATCATTGAAAATACTAAGGATGCAATCGAAGTTATTAAAGTGATTAAACCACTTTATAATTTCAAAGCAAATTAAATCGATCTATATTATAAAACAAAGCCACCTTTAGGGTGGCTTTAAGATTGTTTACTAATGAACTATTTATGAGTTTGGGATTTTTAACTTTAGCTAATTATTAACTCATGAACCTGTCATGAGTAAGTAAAT
>NZ_NTZO01000446.1 GCF_002559405.1 Bacillus sp. AFS001701
TCCCATCATTCCACCCATAATTCCCGCAGTTATACCTTCTAGTACAGCCATTAATGATAAAGGTTTACCTGTTAAGTATCCTATTAATATGCCTGCAGTCATTGAAATAATTGTAGGAATCGTTAAATCTGTATTCCGAAAAAAAATACCAAAGATTGTACCTACGGTGACACTTGTCATCATTGAATTCGTCATACTGATCATTTTTCCAGCTGTACAAGAAAGTTTTTCTTTTTTTCTATTTGCGATTAAGATGACATATGATGAAAGTAGAACAGTTAAGACAATGCTAGCCCATTCTAAGAACATTAAGTTAAACTCCTCCCTATGTAGGATCTTTAGTTGTTTGAGTTATAACGTTCAATTATATGTTGAAAAAGCTTAATTGTATGATGAGATTACAATAATTTATTTTTAATTTATGCTTTCACATTTTTATTACAAATTTAATTAACCTTTTTAAGTAAAGTAAAGGTGAGAATTTTTCTAAAAAGGAGTGATGTTAATGAAGAAATTCTTTTACATATTCATAACTATGTTATGTATTTTACTAGTTTGTTCTGGTTGTGGAAAAAAGGCTGAAGTTAAATCGAGCCCTTTTTTAGATCATATTCAATTATCAATTAACGAAAAAAAATTAACAAATAAAAACCATACAAATGTGTATCAAGTAAATTTAGTAGATTCAGAAGGAAAAGAAGTAGATGTTGATTCGATTAATTTTAAAATGGAAATGAAAAGTATGAATCATCACGTTGAAGCGAGTATGAAGAAAATAAATACAGGTATTTATGAAGTGAGCTTGGAACTGCCAATGGAAGGTACTTGGAGTAAACAAATTACTTTAAAAAAGGGTAAAAATGAACGTAGAGTATCAATTAAATAAAGAAGAACAGGAAAAAGATAGTAAATTTAGTAAACTAGACTATTTTTACTATCTTTTTTTCATTAAATACAATTGGTTGTCCATTTAAGCCAGATTGGTTTACTTGCTTCTTCTATTAAATAATTAATTAATCTACAACAATATAACCAATCATCGGTGCCCCGTCATGGGAATGTGTATCACAAATTAATCGGTATGTACCTTCTTTTTTAAAGAATAAAGGTACTTCAGTCGTTTTACCTTTGACAACTACACCCGTGATATTTGTTCCTTCGATATGGAAACTATGTTCTTTTCCGTTTATTCCATGAATTTTTAAATTTACTTTTTGGTTTTTTTCAACAACTATCGTACCTGGATCCCATCTATAAGCTTCAATTTCCGTTCCATCATCTAGCTTTGTACTGAATTCGGCTGTAATCATATCGATGTCTATTGTTTTTACGTGCTGCTGCTCTACTGCAGTTTGAACTGAATTTGGAGTTAAGTAGTACCAACCACTTAATCCAATCACTACAAGGAGAAAGCAAATTAATAACCATTTTTTCTTAATAAAGATAAAGTGCATAAGACACCTCCAAAAATAATTTCATATTATAAAATATGCTTATCCTATTAATAACTTGTCTACTAATTCTACTTTCATAAGTTTCATAATTATTTCTTTTATACGAAATGTATAGAAGGGAATAATTACTAAATTTAGATTATTCAAGAATGGTAATCTACTATATAATGGAAATGTAGTAATTTTTTTGGAGGGGATCTGATGTTTAAAAAAGTACTAGCTAGACTAGGAATTGGAGCAGCTTCGGTAGATACAATTATTCATACTAAAGATTTATATCCAGGAAAAAATGTTGAAGGTGTAGTTGAAATTAAAGGTGGTTCAGTTGCACAAGAAATTAATCATATTGGGCTTAAATTAAAGTCTTACGCTAAAAAGAAAAGTGGAGACGATGAGGTAAACGTTAAAATTCAATTACATGAAGAACGTGTATCCGGCAAAATGAAAATTGAAGCCAATGAAGAAAAAGTAATTCCTTTTTCGTTCCAATTGCCATTTTACACACCGATTACATTAAGACATGGCCAAGTTTGGATTGAGACTGATTTAGATATCGATTTAAGTATAGACCCAACAGATACTGATTTCTTAAAGGTTCATGCACATGAAGAATTAGCAAACTTTGTAGAAGCATTTAAAATTTTGGGCTTCCGTTTACGTCAGGTTGAGGTGGAGGCTCAAAATGGTCGATTCTATCAAGAGTGGGAGTTTGTTCCAAGCTCTAAAAGGGAATGGCGATTTGATGAAATTGAATGTATGATCGAACCGAATAAAGATGGACTGTTTATGGTGGTAGCAGTAGATAAAGCTGGTTCATATCGTGGTTTAACAGGTTTACTACAAGAGTCATTGGGATTAGATGAAAAGAAAACATCCCTTAGCTTTAAAAATGAGCAACTCAAAGATGTGCAATCAATTGCAAATTCGCTTAGGGCTTTTTTACAACAATATAACTAATTAAAAAGTAAGAGACAGTTTTTGTCTCTTGCTTTTTAATTTTTACACTATCTGAAATTCTCATTCTTTAGACTGAATTTAAATGGAATTTATAATAAAAACTATCCGTAAAAGAATTTATCGAATACAATAGGATTTATTAGAAAAAATTAACATTTTTATGGTGAAAAGGAGATTATATGAGATCTAACGTAAAAAATATGAAATGGATTTCGGGTGGTTTTGAAGCATTACTCGGCATACCTGTTTTAGGTGGTTCAATCGTTATTGGTTTTGGTTATACGCCATTATTTATAGCTTTAGTCCTCCACATTATTACACTCGTGTTAGCGAAAAAAGCCGGAGTCTCTGCGAGTGGAAATATTTTTGGGATTGTAACTTCTTGTCTTGCATGGATTCCAATATTAGGTATGATTATGCATATTCTATCAGCCATTTTTATTTTAATCGGTGCAGCGACTCAACGTTCAAAATAGAAGGATTTATAGGTAGGATATAATTAGCATGTTTGTTACTAAGAACAAGACTAACATCAGGTTAGTCTTTCATTAATTTTAAGAAAGAGTGGTAAAGTTGGTCTTTTTCTTAATCAGTGGTTTTTTCATTCTTCTTATTTTAGGAATTGTTTTAATTATAAAAGGCTTTTTAGTAAAAGGACTAATTTTGATTAGTGCAAGTATCGTTTTTGGAATTATTATGATTATTTACTATGAGCGGAGAAGACAGAATAGGGGATTCGATTGGTGTGATTGCGGTGATTTTGGTTTTATACCAGATTGTGACATCCCTAATTGTGATATTCCTAATTGTCATCATCACATGCCTGATTGCACACCGGATTGTGCACCTGATTGTGATTGTAGCCCAGATTGTCCAAGCTAATAGGGGGATTATTTTTGATTTTAAATTGGATTCCATGTCATCGTAAGCAAGAAAGGTCGTTTCATATAGGTTTTTATACTTTTCCACTTTGTGCAAGGTGTACTGCCATACTTATGGGTTATTTGTTTCTTCCCTTTCTATTTATGATCTCATCATATATATTTTGGTGGTACATTCCTATTTTAATGACACCGTTATTAATTGATGGGTATACACAAAAATGGAAATGGAGAGAAAGCAATAATTTCTTACGTTTCATAACAGGGTTCTTATTTGGAATTGCTCAAACAATCTTGATTGTAAGGTCTGTTTTATTTTTGTTACAAATTCTTATGTAACTTCTAAATCACGCTAATATGAATTTTTTCCTACCTAATTGGTAAAAGTAACATTTAGATTCTTTACTAAGGAGGATTAAAAAATGGAAGATACACATGAATTTGTCGAAAAATTACATGAAAAACAAAGAAAAGACCAAAAAAATAAAGAACACCAAGGTAATGGAACACCAAACGAAAAATTACCGACTAAGCAACATGGAACAAATAAATAATGATTGTTTTACTAGCCGTGGCAATTGTCATGGCTAGTTTTTATTTGATAAAAGAAAGGAAGACATCTAAATGTCTTCCTGCTCCTTAATTATCCATTTTTACCATCTATGTGCCTTAGCATTGCTTCTTAAAATGATCGTGTTTTGAGACTCCATAGTATGTCCATTGACTTGTGATTTAGCATGTTTAGGTCTAGTCCAATTGTGGTAAAATTTTTGAGAATGAGGATCTAAATGATTTTTTAATGTCATGTTTGATTCACCTCTAAGATAATTTAGGATATCTTTGATATTCATTTGAATATCGTTGTTAGTATTTGAAACTTAGTCGAAAAAGATACTATGTTAAGTCACTAAATTAGATTTAGATTTATTTAATTTGTTTATTCAATAAAGATTATTATCACTACTATAGATTTTAATTGAAATTCAATAAGTTAAATTTATTTTAAAGGAATTATTTATATTTTATTGAATTCTTTTAAGTTTAAAATAAATATATTTGATTTGAAAGGATTTAAATGATGGAAAAATTAATAATAAACATACTAAAACAATTTCCATTATCAGTTCATTCAATTGAGATTGTAAAGGACTTTAACATACAAAAATGGCATAACGATAAACATTTTAAAATTTTAGTTAACAACACCGCTTATTCAGCTAGATTTATTAGTATACATCGCTCAAATAATGATTCAGTTAAAATTATTGAAGAACAAATAATATTCACAGAATTTTTAGTTGAAAATAGAATTCCATTTATGCAGATTGTTAAATCTAGAATGAATGAACGTTTTTTGAGCGTTTTAATTGATAATCAGTCGTATCGTTTTATATTATTTAAATGGATAGATGGAATACATATTAATAACTTTAATCATATGATTACCGAAAAAGTTGGAATGATGGCAGCTGGTTTTCATGAGACAGCGGCTCGATTTAAATCAAATTCTTTTCCTAAAAAATCACATTTAATTGCATATGAAGGTTTTGTGAATAGTCTTATTGTTGAATTAAATTCAACAGAAATTTTGGAAGAAAATAAGACATTACTAAGTGAATACTTAGAATTAACAAAACTTCATATAAACAATGCACAAACTGATCAATTTGAATTTATTATTCAGTCAGATTTGAATCCACTAAATATTATTTGGGATATTGAGGATCAAACTATAAAAGGAATAGTTGATTTTGAATCGATTACTTATGTTGATCGAATTGAGGGGTTAGCATGGATAATTAAATGGTATTCAAAATCAAGTGAGACATCTAACGACAGGTCAAAGAATTTAACTGAAAAATTTATGAATAAATTTAGTGAGCATTTTCAGATTGGAACAGAGCATATTGATCGACTTTCTTCATTACTTTGGCTATCTGGGTGCATAAATTAGGGATTTTATCGAAAGACTTCAAATTTAATCAATACAAATGAAAATAAATGAAAACAGCATTTAGATTATTATTTAAAAATAGGAGAAGAATTAAAGGCGTTATTAAATTAAAGACATTGGTTAATATACTTTTTTCAAAGGGGAAACCGTAATGGATATTCAAAATGAGGTCTTACAATTTAAGATGGATATAGGCGTTAAAAAACCTGATAGTATTAAAAATAAAGAAGTTAAATGCCCATTCTGTGATCGTGGAAACTTAACGGATATTATCGATACATCTGGCTCGATCATTTATTTGAAAAATAAATTTCCAACATTAGAAGATACTTTTCAAACTGTTATTATTGAAAGCGATGATTGTGAAGGAGATCCTTCGAGTTATTCATTAACACATTTGACAGAATTACTAGCCTTTGCAATTGATAAATGGGATGAAATGGAATCGACAGGAGAATACAAAACTGTTATTTTATATAAAAATCATGGCCCATTATCAGGGGGAACACTAAGTCATCCGCATATGCAAATTGTTGGCTTGAAAAATATTGATTACAGCAAAAAAGTAACAGATGTGTATTTCGAGGGGATAATAATTTCGTCGGGTAAAGGTTATGAATTAAACATTTCTACTCATCCAATTATGGGATTTAGAGAATTCAATATTCTTATTGATGATCAGAAATTTATTCCACAAATGGCCGTCTACCTACAAACGGTTACACATTATTTACTCAACCATTTTTATAAAGGACTTCAAAGCTATAATTTATTCTTTTATAAATGGAAGGGGAAAATTATTTGTAAAATTATTCCTAGATTTGTTGTATCGCCATTATTTATCGGCTATTCAATTTCTCAAGTGTCAAATCAGTTAGAAGTACATAAAGATCAAATACTTAGTCTTTACCAAAAAGAATTAGAGGTAATTTCTTCAATATAAAAAAGAGCTTACGCATTGTAAGCTCTTTTTCATATCGTTGAGAGGTTTTAGTAAAACTTAGCTAGAATCAACTTCAAAGAATCATGTCTATTTAATAAATAGTTCGTTTTTTAATTCTCTAATTTGCTCAATATGACGTTTTTCATGAACACCTATAAAAGGAATCCATTGTTTTAAATTGATTTGTCCAAAAATCGGATGTGGCATGCCTTTATCATCCAATTTATGAACTTTAGTTAGTTCAACAAATTCATGTAGTGATTTTCTAGATTGGTTCAATTTCTCAGTCATTTCCATTTTAGTAATGAATTGATCAGTTGGTTCAAAATGAGGTGGAGAGGTTATTTTTTTAGTACGATCAGTCGCTAGGTGAATTGGCTTATCTTGAATAACTTCACTAGGTGCTTCATTAAATGTACGTGTCATTAGCTTTACTAATTTAGATTCCATTATGTATAAATGTTCAAGAACTTGCATAATTGACCATTTTTCATTATTTACCTTCTTATTTAACTGTTCATCAGTTAAATGTTCAATAACTTCCAAAAGTTCTTCACGAATTTGGATATTTTCTTTCAAAAGATATTCCCCATTTCTATTTTTAATAATTGTAAATCAAAATTTTTTCAGACTCTATGAATCTAAAAATTGAGTATTACTTATTTAGATAAATATTATGAGTAATCA
>NZ_NTZO01000022.1 GCF_002559405.1 Bacillus sp. AFS001701
ATAAGCTAAATATTTATTCTTTTTCTAACAAGTCTTTGTAAATGGTAGTTTAATTTGAGTAAAAATACGATTTAAATTAAGAAGGTACTAATGATGAGAATGAAAAATTTTCCAGATGCTCTTTTAACAGATTCAGTAGATCAGACCTATCTTTTTATCCGTGATTCTTTTTATATCAACTTAGAAATTAACTTGATATCTCTTATTTATTATTTTTATTTTAAAGCTAAACCACTGATATTTCTTGAGTATAAAACAAGTAGTAAAATAATTAACTTTTTGATACCTAAAGTAAGAATATTAAGAGTTGCCCAATTGACTGTCAAATATTTAATCAACAAATACCAGTATTATAAGAACAAAGATTCAATTCGAACAATTACTACCAAATACAATGGACATAGCTTATTAGTTACAAGGCTAGGCGAATATAAAATAATAAATTTTAAAACGAAGGAAGTTACAACCGTTTTTCCAAAAATAATGTCAAAAAATGAAATCGAAAAAAATATTTTAAATAAGGTTGGTGCTCAAAACTGTAGTTTAGCACCCAAAGTTTTAAATTGGGATATAGATTCACGGTATATAAAAGAGAGTTATATAAATTTCAAACCAATAAATATAGAATATAAAAACTTTAATAGTTTTAAAGTTGATGTTATTCCGTTAATTACTGAAATAATTTCGAGCGCAAATACTAACATAATAAATTTAAATCAATATTCACAGAAATTAATTAACTTGATTGAGGGATTGATCGAAAAACATTCAATAGATACCGTCGATTTTAAAAAGGACAATTCAATAATTATCGAATTTTTTTGGGTGATTAAAAATAAACTAAAAATTTATTCTTCTAATATAGACATAGTATGGGCATTATCGCATGGGGATTTTTGGGAAGGAAATATTCTTAAAAATAAAAGAAAGTCTTACGTTATAGATTGGAATACTCATGATATGAGAAGTTGTTATTTTGATTTTTATGATATTTTGTTTGAAGTTGCTTTTAAGATATTTAATTCTAAGAATAAAATTATTACATGTGAAATGAAAGAGGTTATTAAATATTTTCAAAACTATTTAATGGTAAATATGAACTTAGATTCAAAATTAAAAGCTGATATAAGCATCCATTCAGATATTTATAGGTTTCTTTTTTATTTGGAAGTTACGTTACTTAAATTAAAAGAATATCCAGAAAATAATCATTTGGCTCAATTAGGAAAATTTATAGGATTTTTTAAAATGTATGAAAGTGCTCTAGAAAATGAACACTCCCTTTTTAAAGATAACAATTATTCAAATTCATTTAGTATGGAAACTTAAATAATGAGGTAGTAATAATGATGATAAAAGAAATGATAAAAAGTAATAGTTTCATATTTAACATGATTAAACCCGTTAGAAAGTTTCAAATCTTATTCTTTCATAGTATTAAAAAACTTTTTTTTAATATTAATAAGTGGTTTAGGATAACTAATTTTGTTAAAAATAGTCGGTATTTGAAGTTAAAACAATTTAAGAATATACACAAAGGTGAACGCTGCTTTATTGTAGCAACTGGTCCAAGTTTGTTAAATAGCGATCTTGAAAAGTTGAAAAATGAAATTACTTTTAGTATGAACTCAATATTTTTAGCATTTGAAGAAACCGATTGGAGACCGACTTATTATGGAATACAATTCACCGATTTGTTTAAGAAATATAAAAATAAGATAGACCATTTAGATGTTAGCTATAAATTCATGGCAAATGTAATTTCAAAAAAATTTGATGTATCGGACGATTATTATATTTATCCTTTGGATTTACTTAATCATAATATGAAACATAAAAGATTCCATACTAAATTTAGCGATGATGCTTATGCAGTAATTTATGATGGATATACAATTACTTATTCATTAATACAACTTGCTGTTTATATGGGATTTAATGAAATCTATTTAATTGGTGTAGATTGTAATTATTCAAAAGATAAGATAAATCATTTTAAGGATTATAATTTGGTAGATTCCAACTATACCTCGACTAGTGAAAAAATGATTAGCGCATATAACGTAGCAAAAGAATATGCGGATTGCCATAATATAAAAATATTCAATGCAACTAGGGGAGGAATGCTTGAAGTTTTTGAAAGGGTAGACCTAGATGTTGTTTTAGAAAAAGATAATGATAGTATTAGAACTGCTAGACATAATTAAAAAGTAGTTTTTTATAAATGTATGTTCGTTATAATGAACCATTTAAGGAGGATTTTGTATGAAAGTGATCGGAATAATTCCAGCTAGATATAATTCGTCAAGATTCCCAGGCAAGCCATTAGCAGATATTTGTGGAAAGCCAATGATTTGGTGGGTTCACGAACGATTAAAAGGATTAGAGGGACTAAATGAGGTATATGTAGCAACAGATGACCTTCGAATTAAAGAAGTTTGTGAAAGCTATGGAATAAAAACGATTATGACTTCTGAAAATCATAAAACACATCTAGATCGTCTATACGAGGTTTCTACATTAATAGATGCTGATTTTTATATTAATGTAAACGGTGATGAACCTTTAATTGAAACTGAGGCGATTAGTAGAATTCTACCTAATGGGGTTGATTCGAAGTCATTATATGTATCAAATTTAATGACAGAATTAAAGAATCCTTTAGAGGCTGTGGACTTTTCTAAAATAAAAATTGCAACAGATGTTTTTGGATATGGTTTATATTTAGCCCGAAGCCCAATTCCTTATCCAAAAGGGACATACGATTTCTATTATAAAAAGTTTGTTGGAGTACAATGTTTTACAAAAAGTGCATTGGAGTTCTGTTATTCAGCACCACGAGGCCCTTTGGAAGCAGCCGAAGACATTGATGAGTTTAGATTTATTGAGAATGGTCAAAAGATAAAATTTGTGGAAGCAAATGTTACGACTCTTTCCGTAGATACTCCAAAAGATTTAGATAAAGTACGAGATATCATAAAAAGTCGTTTAGAAAGTGTGGTATTTGAGTGAACAATATAAAGCTACTCGACTGTACTTTACGCGATGGTGGATACATCAACGATTGGAATTTTGGTAGGAGAACGGTTAAAAAAGTAATTGAAAAGTTGACACAGTCTAATATAGACATTATCGAATGTGGATTTCTTAGAGATGTGGATTATGATAATGATACTACCATTTTCAATGATATTGAAAAAATCGAAGAACTAATTCAGCCAAAAAATAAAGATACTATTTACGTAGCTATGATTGATCAACCATTCATTTCAATCGATAAAATAAAAGTATATGATGGTACTTCTATTGATGGAATTCGATTAACGTTCCATGATAATGAAAAAGAAATTGCTGAAGCATTAGATTATGGAAAAAAGTTAATTGAAAAAGGGTATAAAGTGTTTATTCAACCAGTTGGTACTACTAGTTACACTGATGCAAATCTGTTAGCTTTGATTGAAAAAGTTAATGAGTTAAAACCATATGCATTTTACTTAGTAGATACACTTGGGATCATGTACAAAAATAATTTACTAAGAATGTACCACCTACTAGATCATAATCTAGATAAAACAATTAACATCGGATTCCATTCTCATAATAATTTACAATTATCTTTTTCAAATGCACAAGAATTGCTAACGCTGCATACTAAAAGAAATATAATAATAGATTCTTCGGTATTTGGTATGGGAAGAGGAGCAGGAAATTTATGCACGGAGCTAATTTCTGAGTACATCAATGAAAATATTGAGGAAAAATATAAAATAGTACCGTTATTGGAAATTGTAGATGAACATTTGAGTAGATTTTTTAATGAGCCTAAATGGGGTTATTCCGTTCCCTATTTCATAGCGGCAATCAATAATTGTCACCCTAACTATGCATCATATTTAATGAATAAACAGACGATTTCTGTTAAATCAATCAATACAATATTGAGGCAAATCCCGAACAAAAAACGTGAAATCTATGATGAAAATTATATTGAAGATTTATACATAAGTCATCAAATGCAATTGGTAGACGATACAGAAAGTTTGAAGAGATTAAGGAAGCTAATTGGTAGTAAAAAAGTACTGATTATAGCACCAGGTAAATCAATCGAAAAAGAATTAGAGCATATTAAAACGTTTATAAACGAAGAGGATCCATTTATTATTAGCGTAAATTTTTTACCAATTGCTTTTAACTGTAACGCCATTTTTATTAGCAATAGTAAGAGATTTAAGAGTATGGAAGATGTAATAAAAGATTTATCATTTGCAACAACTTTAATAACAACATCTAACATTACAAACTTAAAAGTCGATTCATCAATAGTCGTTAATTATTCTGATTTACTGCTAGAAAACTCTTTAATTTCAGATAACGCAGGATTAATGGCTATTAATTTATTAAATCGTTTAGTTATTGATCATTTGTATCTTGCTGGATTTGATGGGTTCAGTTTAAACAAGGCTAAAAACTACTATTCAACAGAATTAATAAATCATATTGAAATGGTTGAGCTTGTTAAGAAGAATGAAGAAATAAAAAATTACTTAGCCAATGTAGAAAAGCATATGGGAATTCACTATGTAACGTCGACGATTTATAAAGATGTTCATTTGTATAGTAAGACATATTAAAGCGGAGGGTATATGAAGTATTCTACAATCATTTTTGACCTAGATGGAACATTATTAGATACAGCGGACGGAATCATGATTGGTGCGAATCATACTGCAATTCTAATGGGGGCACCCGAATTAACAGTTCAACAGCAGAGACGATTTATTGGTCCACCACCTGTCGAATCATTTATGCGGGAGTGCGGTTTTAATGAAGAGAAGGCAAGAGAAGCTGTAAAAATATATAGAAATAGATATAAAGAAAAGGGTAAATTTGAAGCTAAGCAATATAGCTATATTAAGGAGTTACTATTTTCGTTAAAAGAGAAAAAATGTACTACGGCAGTTGCAACACTAAAGAGGGATGATTTAGCAAAAGAAATATTGGAAAATTTCGAATTAAGCAAGCACTTTGATGTTATTTTCGGGGTAGATGATGCCGATACGCTTAGTAAATCAGATTTAATTTTAATGTGTTTAAAAGAGATAGGGCAAAATGATTTGTCAAAGGTAGTATTGATCGGCGATAGCATGCATGATGCAATCGGTGCAGAGAAAGTGGGAATTGATTTTATTGCCGTGACTTATGGTTACGGATTTGAAAGTAAAATTGACGCAGGTAAATGTAAGAATGTTTATGTAACTGAAAGCGTTGAAGAGATCTTTGATTTTTTTGAATTAAAGCAGACGATTAAGTATTAATTCCATTTGAACAAGTTACTTGTTTAAAAAGTGGATAATGGAGCGGTTACTTTGAAAAATAAATTTGCAAAATTAGTTGCAGGGTTAATCATATTATTTATCTGTGCTCTAGTAATTTATATAATTTGGGATAATAACCGAATTACAATAGCTAAACAAGATGTCTTAGTAGACCACTTACCAAAAGAATTTGAAGGATATAAAATTCTTCAAATTACAGACTTGCATAGTAAAGAGTTTGGTAAAAATCAAAGTCGCTTGTTAAAATCCATTAATTCCACCGATTATGATGCCATTGTTTTTACTGGGGATATGATTCTTAAAAGCCAAAGTACTAATATTAAGCCTTTTTATCAATTATTAGAAGGCATAAAAAACAAAGAGAATGCCATTTATATACCTGGAAATGAAGATCCAGAGGCATATTATGTAAATTCAAAAAGTGTATTAGTAAAAAGTAAGTTCATAAAAGGAATTGAAAAACATGGTGTCAAATTCTTGGAATCTGTTTATTCAGTCAAAAAAAACAATTTCTCAATTAATTTCGTTGACTTTGAAACGTCGATCCTGAACGCTTCTCAAAGTGAAAAACAAACAAATGGAATCTTCTTACCTGAATATGTACAAACCAAGCAGTATATTGAGCACCGTAAATCTTTAATTAAAGAGATGTCTGATATTAATCATTTAAAAAAGAATGATGTCTTAATTGCGCTTAACCACTATCCTATCGTTGACACGAGAATTGATAGTCTTCTAAATGATGCTAGTCTGAAGTTTAAAGATCGGAAATACGATTTGATTATTGCTGGGCATTATCATGGAGGACAAATTCGTTTACCTTTTATAGGAGCACCATTCGTTCCAGAGGGATGGTATAAGTGGGGCGGTCTGTTTCCTCCACAAAACCGCGTTAAAGGTCTTTGGGAGTACAAACAGACTAAACAATATGTAAGTACAGGTCTTGGAAGTAGTAATTTTATTCGGTTTCTAAAGTTTCGTTTATTTAACCCACCTGAAATTAATGTTTTAACATTAAAACAAAAAAAATAAAATTAACAAGATGTTGAAACATATTTTCTTAAATATAGTCTAACTACATTTTAATTTTTACTAAAAGGAGCAATATCCGTGAGCTGGAAAAAAATAATGTTGCGCATTGGAATTGTTTTGAGCGTACTGGTAGTTATAGCTGGGGCTACTGGATTTTATATTTATCATGAAGTAACGAAAACGACAAGCGTTATCTATCACCCAATTGAAAAGACGGAGAAAAGGGTCGAAGCCGTCAGCGTTAAAGAAAAAAATCCATTCTCAGTTTTACTTCTAGGAGTAGATAAACGACCAGGTGACCAGGGGCGCTCTGATTCCCTAATGGTCATAACCGTAAATCCTACAAAACATACGACGAAAATTATTAGTATTCCACGCGATACTCGTACTGAAATAGTAGGGAAAAATCGTACTGATAAGATTAATCATGCATTTGCATTCGGTGGTATACAGATGAGTATAAACACTGTGGAGAAATTTTTAAACATACCTATTGATTACTATTTAGAGGTCAATATGGAGGGATTTAAGGGCATTGTAGATGCAATTGGTGGAGTTGAGGTTATGAATACACTAGACTTCACAAATGACGGTTATCACTTTAAAAAGGGATTATTGTCTTTAAATGGAGAAAAGGCGTTAAGTTTCTCGCGAATGCGTTACGAGGATCCGCAAGGTGATTTTGGACGAGAAGCTAGACAACGCCAAATTATTCAGGAAGTAATTAATAAAGGAACAAAAATTAAAAGTTTAGTGAGTTATAAGGATATATTAAATTCGATTAGTAAAAATCTAGAAACTAATTTAACCTTAGATGAAATGTTTGATATTCAGAAAAGCTACCGCGGTGCCACTGACAGTATTGAACAACAGCAACTAGAAGGAAGTGGGAAAATGATTAAGGGAATCTACTATTATTTAGTACCGGAAGAAAATCGTTTAGCACTTTCAAATGAACTACGCGATCAGTTAGGATTAACACAATAAGCGTGAATTTTTAAGGAGAGAAAAAACCCCGATTTGTAATATAGTTTAACTATATTACGAATCGGGGTTTTTTTGCCTTGATCATTAATCTGCATGAAAAAACTTACATATGCTAAAGATAAATCTGTCAGCTCTAGTAAAGATGCTGGTTATATCGATAACATTTCTCTAAAATATGATTTACGTAAATAAATGATAAGAAGGGCGCTCTTCGTTTGAAG
>NZ_NTZO01000447.1 GCF_002559405.1 Bacillus sp. AFS001701
ATTATAGCCTATAAAAAATGGATATACAAATTTCTACTAAAAGTAAATCGTTAGTAAACTAATAAGATTATTCAGATTATTCATTTTTTGAATCATTATCTAATGTCTTCCTGATTCTAACATGATATTAAGTGTAACAAGCATTTGATCATATTCATTTTTCATCCGTTCGATTTCAGCAATTTTTTGAGAAATCCATTCAATTACAGGTTATATTAGCCCAATCAAAAGTGGAACAGCTTTTGACACAATGTCCTATCGTGAATTTAGATATTATAATGAAACAGACAGATATATTTGCCCAAACAATAAGGAACTCCCATTTACTCATTTAAAGAATAGTAAAGGACAATATTCCAAAATCTATTCAGCAAAAGCCAAGGTGTGTAAAATTTGTCCATTTCGAGAAAAATGCTTCGTAAAAAGTTCAAGCAAAAGAACCATTGCACGACCAATCGCACATGAATTAACCGAAGCAAATCTAAAAAGATCAAAGACAGATAAATATAAACAAATTCAAAAACAAAGACGAGTTTGGTGTGAAGGTACTTTTGGGACGATGAAAACAAAACATAATTTATATAAAACTTATAAAAGGGGCATTCAAAAAATTCTTGAACAATACCTCTTTTCGGCGTTGGCATTGAATTTAAAAAGAATGATAAAAGTAATAAATTAAACAA
>NZ_NTZO01000448.1 GCF_002559405.1 Bacillus sp. AFS001701
ATGATTGCAAGCATTTCTTTACATAAAATTAATAAAAGTTTTGTAATCTTTTTTAAGATACTATTTATAGCTCTGTTAAATGTTAGTGTTGATTTTTAGATGTATTAAAAGGAAGCACTCCAAATTGCCGCTTCACCTTCTTATTTCAATTAAAAACCTTCTCAATATTAAATTTGTCATAATCCAAGTTCTATTCATTGTAAGTAAATATCATATCTATCTCTTATTGTGTCGGGTAAAGTTGCCAATATATCACACCTTCTGTCTTCTTATACGTGAAAGATCGATTTCTAGTTACTATTTATAAAACTTACTCTATGAAAAACCCTCAGATTAATTCCCAAATCTTGATTGCATATTGCTTTTAGCAAAGAATTGTATTTGAATTCATTCGCTTATATTTTAAACTAAACCTATGAGTTTTAAATTTTCTTTTTTCATCATCTTCAGGAAAAACATACGGCTTCGTTTAATGCTTATACAATAGTGACTTCTCTACATATAGTGAAGATTACTTTAATTTTACGTTTAATTTGTTTACCTCTATCAAAATCATTTACATCCATTGCGACAAGTTCATATCCGTTTGGAGAGTGTTTCGTTTCAAATAAAGTGATTACTCTTTTATAACAAATCCAATATATATGGGTTGTAAGATAATCATAACCCTTTTCCACTCTAACCTAAGTTTAAATAGCATGCCAATATCCCAATTTTAATACAAAGGTAGTCTAAGTTATAAGGTAGGAAATTGCTTCTTCCAAGAAGTAGTTAAGTATCATTCTAACACCTCTAAATTTAATTTCAAATAACAAAGTCTCAAAATTGGGTCTGGACAAACGCAAACAATCATAAGTAACTGTCATTTCAAAAACAAAATGTTGTGAGTAATCAATCTTTAATACTGAGACATTCAACAAACTAAACCAAACTAAGTAATTACAAGATACTTTGTAGCTACTCCTATAAGCGGTCTAAACATTATTTCATTCGAGAATGTAGACCATTTACATTTTGAATATGAATGAAATTTTTTATTACACGTTTCACTTCGGTAGATAGAATGCGATGATTTTATTCCCATTTTCTTTATCGTATCATATCCTCCAACACAAACTTAATCGTGTCATCTGACTTTTGATCATTCCTTTACTTGATTTCTATTTAATAAGTAAAATTTTGAATAAATCTATCGTTTTCATATTCCAACACAAAAAAACATCAGCCTATTAGCTGATGTTTCTGTTTACCAGGCGACGTTCTAC
>NZ_NTZO01000449.1 GCF_002559405.1 Bacillus sp. AFS001701
TTTCTTGAATCATTTTTAATTTCTACCTTTCATTTTTAATGGTGCATTGATCATCATTGGAATTGTTAATAATTGAAGTACAATTCCTACCAATCCAATTAATGTAAACAAATTGATCGGCTTAATATTAAAAATCAAAGAATAAAAGTCTGAACTTATTCCATTTATAGATAAAAAGGTCATTAAAATGCTAACTAAAACTAGTGTCAGTAGAAAATAGAGTATCCCCAATCTTCTTACTAATACAGCTATAAAAGAAGAAAGTCCTAGTATAATAAAACCAACCATCAGGTCGACCCAATAGTACGTATAGAAATGATATTCTGATGAAACGAATTCTGCAGGATGGTAAAAGTGAAAACTATTTATTCCTTTGTCTAATAATATTTTCATAATGTAATAAATTATATTTAAGTAAGTAATACTTGTAATTACCATTAAGACTGACATTACATTATATGATTTTAAAAACTGTCTTCTAGTACTACCTAATCCAATTGCAACTTGGAAAGGAATGACCAATCCTGCAACCGCAAATGTACTAATCCCCCCATATATCGGTCCAAACAAAGCTGCACCACTTTGTAAAGGAATTTTAAAAATTATACTAACGAATACATAAACAACTGATAACAATAAAGTAATTAAAGAAAATATTTTAAAATACCATTTCAATTCTTCTAAAACTAGTTGATAAGTGCCTCTTATCGAGTTCATCTTTTCACCTCTTTATTTTTTGTTTTATTTATTAAATAGTCTTGTAGAGTTGCTTTTTCAATATTAAGATGGTGATC
>NZ_NTZO01000450.1 GCF_002559405.1 Bacillus sp. AFS001701
TTGCGATTCCACGTTTTTAATTGCGATTCTCATTTTTTATTTGTGATTCCACATTTTTAATTGCAATCCCCTTTCTTATTTGCGATTCTAAGTTTTTAATTGCGCTTTCTGACTTTTTATTTGCAGCTCTCCCTTTTATTTCCACTTTCAAGCTTTTTATTTGCAGTTACACTCTGTTTTTTTAAACGTACAAAAAAAAGAGGTGAAAAAGATCACCCCCATACTTTAAGCTTTCACATTAATATTGAATTTTTTAAACCAAACATGAATTTGATATAAATGAGCTAGTAATTGAGGTCCAGACATTAATTGTCCGTACCATGGAACTTGAAATGCTTTTCCTTCACTTTCAACTAAACTATTTAATTGCTCTTTATCAAGAAACTCGTAAAGAGCTGAGCTTTTATCTTTTAAAGCTTCTTTTAATTTTTGAACAACTAATTTTGTATATACCGGGTTATGCGTCTTTGGATATGGGCTTTTTTTGCGGTATAAGATATCATCTGGTAACAGACCTTCAAGAGACTTTCTTAAAATGCCTTTTTCACGGTCGCCATACATTTTAAGCTCCCAAGGGATATTCCATACATATTCGACAAGTCGGTGATCTGCGAAAGGAACACGCACTTCAAGGCTCGCTCCCATACTCATCCGATCTTTTCGATCTAATAATTGTGACATAAACCATTGACGATTTAAATAAAATAGTTGTCTTCTTTTAGCTTCTAATGGACTTTCTCCTTCAAGGATTGGCGTTTCTTTTACAGTCTCGTTGTATCGATCTTGAACGTACTGAGCTAAATTCAGCTTCTTACTCCAATCGTCTTTTAATAGCTTTTGACGAAGTTCTGTTGATCTCATCCAAGGAAACGCTGGTCTGTTCAAATCATCTTCTCGGTGAAACCATGGATATCCACCAAAGATTTCATCAGCACATTCTCCTGATAAGCCTACTACAAAGTTCTGTTTAATTTTTTGACAAAACCATAATAATGAAGAATCGACATCCGCCATTCCTGGAAGATCACGACACTCTGTAGCCTCATCTAAATATTGAACCAGTTCTTCGTTTGTAATGACACATCTTTGATGATTTGTATTAAATGTTGAAGACATTAACTCAATCCAAGGTGCATCTGAATTTGGTTGGAATACACTTGATGTAAAATATTTATCATTTTCCTCATAATCGATTGAATAGGTGGTTAATTGTCCTTTTCCTTCTTTAGCGTAATGATTTGCAGCAATTGCTGTAATCGTACTAGAATCAACTCCACCTGATAAAAACGTACATAGAGGCACATCGGAAACCAATTGTCTTACGATTGCATCTTCAACATAAAAACGTACTTTTTCAATCGTTTCATCAACTGAGTCTGTGTGAATATCACTTTTAACATCCCAATATTTCCATATTTTAAGTCCATTTCTTGAGAATGTCATAGCGTGACCACCACGGAGTTCTTTAATCCCATCAAAAACACCATTTCCAGGTGTACGAGATGGACCAAGTCCAAATACTTCTGAGAGCCCTTCTTCAGTTAATTCAGCCTTCACCCCAGGGTTTGCTAAAATTGCCTTTACTTCTGAAGCGAATAATAATCTTTTATAGTCCTCTTTATAAAATAGAGGTTTAACACCTAAACGGTCTCTTGCAATGAATAGGCTTTCCTTTTCTTCATCCCAGATTGCAAAAGCAAATATTCCATTAAATTTGTCTACACAAGCTTCCTTCCACTCAATATAGCTTGTAAGTAGTACCTCTGTATCTGAATGCCCTTGAAACGTATAGCCTCTTTTTAAAAGTTCTTTTCTAATATCCTCAGTATTATACAACTCACCATTGTAGCAAAGCGTGTACGTGAAGTTACCTTTCGTCTTACGCATCGGTTGTTTTCCACCTACTGGATCAACTACAACTAATCTTTTGTGGCCAAAACTACAATGATTCGACGTCCAAATATTCGTATCATCTGGCCCTCGTTTAGACAATGTTTCAGCCATTTTTTTTGTGACTGAATTTACATTGGATAAATCCTTTTGAAAATCTGCCCACCCAGTTATACCGCACATGTTTTTTTCTCCTTTCTGGGCTATTTCCCTATAAAACTAAAGTTAATTCTATATCGTATTATTGTTTTTAAAAATAGGTGCGTTAATCCTCAAAAAAAGTTTGTAACTTATCATTATTTGTCCATACGTTTTTTTAATTTTTGCATAGTTATAAAATAGTTAAGTTATGTCAATAAATGAAAAAAGTAGCAGCTTTATTAAAATAGAAATAAACGCAGCTATTATGATTTATAAATCCTAATAC
>NZ_NTZO01000451.1 GCF_002559405.1 Bacillus sp. AFS001701
CTATTTAACAACATATTTTATATAATACTATTAGACGTTAAGAATTTTTTTGAAATCATATATACATTCTTAATTGCATTTTTTAACGTCAAACAATTATGTAAAATCTTACCCGGAGCGTGATTAAATTTGCAGAAGCACAGACGTAGAAACACACCAGCATTTACTGTTTTAGCATACTTTACATTAGTTGCAGGTGTATTTTTGTTTTGTATCGGACTTTACAATGCAGATATGGAATTAAATGAAAAAGGTTATTATATTGCAGTTATGCTATTAGTAGCAGTAGGCTCAATTTTAACCCAAAAGGTTGTTCGTGATAATGCCGAAGATGATGATATTATCGCGGAGCAAGAAGTTCAATTAAAGATGAAGCTAGATAGCTCAACAAAGAAAGAAACAACTAATTTATAAAAACAAAAAGGGATCACAAAAAGTACTTTGACTTTTGTGATCCCCTTTTTTATGATAATAAAGTTTTTATTCCCAAACTCGTTTTAATTTAAAGAATTCTTGAATATAGCCATAAAGTGAAACTGGCGACATAATCATTTGATAGCATAATAGGAAGAATAGAAATCCTATACGATTATTTCTTATTCTTAAATTTAAATTACGGAAAACATAGTTTTTCTGGTAAAAATAAAGGATGGAATAGCTAATAAATGTTAATGGGAGAACTAATAAAGTCATTGGACCAACAATAATGTTGATTCCAAAAAACGCTAAAATCAGTCCAGGAATCCAACATAAAGTGTAAATAAGATCTAAGTAAACCATCATGAGATTAATACCGGTTAAATACTTCGTATAAACTTGTGGTTGTTGCCACGGTTTTATTTCAATCAGTCCTTCAACCATACCTCTTGCCCATCTTGATCTTTGTTTAGCAAAATGACCAAAGGTTGTAGGAGCATCAGTAAATGCAACAGCTAATGGTTCAAAATATACCTTCCATTGCTTCTGTAGAAGTCTCCATGTTAAAACGATATCTTCTCCAATAGCATCTGGCCAACCTTTAACTTCTTTTACACAATCAGTTTTATATAAACTAAACGCCCCTTGTGCAACAAGTGTTCCTTGATATAATCCCTGAAGTCTTTTTATTGACGCAATTCCTAAGAAGTAGTCCCACTCTTGAATCTTAGTCCAAAATGTTTCACGACTATTACGAACTAACATTGAGCCAGCAACAGCACTAACATCAGAAGGGCTACTTTTTATTCTTGAAACTAAGTATCTTATTGAAGAAGGATGAATTAATGTATCTGCATCTAATGTAATGACATATGTTGTTTTTACATACTCCAAGCCTAAATTAAGTGCATGAAACTTACCTGGTTTTGGTTGATGTAATAAAGTAATATTTGAATTTAGCTCTTTTTTCGCCCTCATTACTTCACGATCTGTACCATCAGTTGAATTATTATTAATTACGATAACGTTTATTTCACCAGTATAGTCTTGAACTGAAATATATTTTAACGTATTAAAAATAGCGCCTTCTTCATTATACGCAGCCACTAATACAGTTACCGAATCATTTGGAAATTCATTTTTAAAATTCGGTTGTTTATCGAGTAGTAAACTTATGACTAAAAACGTGCTCATATAGCCTGGTATATAAGCAATACCGCTTATTATGAAAATTGCTACTGGCGTAGTAACAACATCAGATAAATCCTTTACCCAAGGAATTGATAAATAAATTGAAAAAAGTAACCAAGAAAATGAAATAAAATGGCTAAACCAAAATTTCTTATTTACTGTTAAATAGTATCGGTTTCCTTTTTTTTGTATAGGAGACAAGTTTGGTTTCAATAGCCTTACCCCTTTTTTTAAATAAAATCGATAAACAACATTATATCACTATAATTTATAATAATATCCTAGCAACTTATGGAAAAAATGAATTAATGACAAAATAAAAAAGAACTGAAATTCTATCAGTTCTTGATCTAGCCAATATTATTTTTTAAAAGATAATCCTTTCACTTCCAAGGCATTTTTAATTGTCAAAATCGCCTTAGGTCCCATCCCATGTAATTTTAATACTTCTGCTTCACTTAATTGTGTGAATTGCTCCAAATGTAAGTAACCTGCTGAAGTTAATGCTCTAATAGCAGGTTTAGCTAATCCATTTGGTAGTGAATTTTCACTCATTTTAAATCCCCTCCTTTTTAAAATTTTTATCAAGCCAATTGATTATGTCGTTTTTCATACTACTTGTGATCGTATGATTTACATCCTTATATTTGAGAAAATCTATATAAGAATGATGTTTTGTTGTTAAGAAATCGAGTTGCCCTCCAATTGGAATAACTAAATCCTGTTCGCCGTGTAAGAATAAAACAGGCTTTCTTATTGTACAATCTTTAAATTTGGGATCATATTTTACAAACGTTTCCAATTCACTTTCATTTAATGGGTCTCTTCTATCTTTTTTACGAAAATCCTTCTCAGAATAAATATAAGAACTTGATCCATTAATATTAATTAATCCGGCATAACAATTATTTGAAAAAACATTCCACTTGCAATAAAAACACCCATTGAACTTCCTATAGGATTGTATTTTCTTTTTGTAAACAAAACTGATCTATCATTTCATCTTCTTCATCAATTGATTCAAATATCGTTTTCCAAAAATAAGTTTGTAAAATCTCTTGATCGAAATGGTTATTCAGAGCTTGTCTCGAATCATGGTATTTAATTTCGGGAATAACAACTTTATATCCTAATTCAGATAGCTCTTTACCAAGTTGTATTTGTGATTCAATCGTTGAACCCCAGCCATAAAACATGATGATTGTTTCTTTCCTACTAATTATATTTGGGGTTATTTCATAATAATTAATCATTTTTCCCACCTAAATTTCTTTATTTTCTATCGTAATATTAAATCATTCTAATAATAACAAAATTATTTGAATTTTGAATTGCCATATTTAAGAAAATGCTATAAAATACTTTTGTTTGTATACAA
>NZ_NTZO01000452.1 GCF_002559405.1 Bacillus sp. AFS001701
GAATAAATATTTAGCTTATCAATTTTTTTATATTTTTTAAGAACATGAAGTTTCCTATTTTCAGATAATATTGATTTTTCAATCAATTCTTCCTCAACTAGTGAAAGGTTAGCTTGCCGAATTGCTTCCCCCTGTAGATAGAATTGTTCCACGTCTTGTGATTTATGTTCAGCTAACATTTTTCTCTTAAGATTACGCTCCTCTCCTGAAATATCAATTTTTATTTCCTCAGAGCTAACTAACTCTGAATTTGGAAACTTAACATCAATAGATCCTAATGGCTGAATATCATTGTATTCAGTCCATTCAAAAACATTAGTGTATTCCATTTTTTCACATACAGACTTAACAACAAAGCTTGTCATATCATGATCTCTATGGCCACCCTCTATACAATGAACATAAATCCGCTTTGGTTTTAAATCCTGGATTAACATAAAAATATCTTCGGACATATTTTCAATATACCTATGTGTGCCCCTATCAGGATACCCTAAGCAAAACATATCCTTTTCTAAAATGTTTATTAGTGATAACCCTTGGACCGCCTCTGAGAATCTAGTATATGATTTTTCTTTGGATTTGCTTAAACTTAAATTCCAGCTTTCACGGCCATAACCTGTCCCATTTGTAGTATATATAACTTTAACCCGATCCCCATTTAAACTATGACGATGTAACGTAGTTCCTAAACCTAACACCTCATCATCTTGATGTGCAGCGAAAACTAAAACGTCGACATCCCCTTTATATTCTTGTGGCATCCTACGTCCTAACATTTTATTTGGATATCGATATAGACCTCGAATATTCTCTACTAGCTTTATTACATGATCATTAAAAACAATTTTAAGTATACCTATAATAATATTTATTAACATCTTAGGAGCTGCATTTATAGTTATTTTAATTATTGATTCCAATCTATTCACTCCCCTAATTATAGTACCTACGTAGAATTTACCAAATTCGTAAAATAGATGCTTTACATAATGGAGTTACTCAAATTACTGATTGGTCTAACTTTCTTTCAATAGTAGTTAATTTGCCTTTATTTATTTTGAACACTATATCACAATTTTCAATTGTGGTTAGTCTATGAGCAATGATTATTAAAGTCTTTTCACCTTTTAATTTATCAATAGCTGCAATAATTTCTTTTTCGGTTTCATTGTCTAAAGCCGATGTAGCTTCATCCATAAAAATAATTTCAGGATTATGGTATAGAGCTCGAGCAATACCGATTCGTTGACGTTGACCGCCGGAGAGTCTTACTCCTCTTTCTCCAACCGCTGTTTCTAACTTATCAGGTAGAGACTCCACGAATTCCTTTAACTGTGCTTGCTCTAGCGCTTTCCAAACAGCATGATCATCAATTTGATCATTTGGTATTCCAAAGGCAATATTCCCTCTTACGGTATCATCCGACAGAAAAATTGATTGGGGTATATACCCAATATTTTTTTGCCATTTAGGACCAAGTTGGTGTATTTCAGTTCCATCTACTGAAACAGTTCCTTTTTCAGGACGAAACAGTCCAAGTATAATATCTACTAATGTTGTTTTTCCAGCACCTGACTCACCAATAAAAGCTATGGATTGTCCAATTGGAATTGTTAAAGAAATATCTTTAATTGAATAGTCATTTTGATTAGGATATTTAAAAGAGATGCCTTTCAAATCAATAGAATCATTGAAAATTCGCTCTCCAGCATTAGTAAATTCTACTTTATAATCTTTATTTTCTATTGTCTCATAATTAATAGACTCTTCTTTATTCGTAAATAAATCCTCATAAATTACCGATAAAGCTGGTTGATTAAATCGAATGGCCGCAATCATAGCAATTACACGGTTAATTGAAGGCATTAGTCTAAATGCTGCCATAGCAAACAAAGCCATCGTCGATACAATTGTTGATAAATTAGTTCCTTCGAAAATAATGACAAGCATAATAATAAGAACGATTGATACGATTAATGTTTCAATAAATAGTCTTGGTACTTGATCAAACATCATTATGCCACGTTTAATAACGGCACTTTTTTTACTATATACTGAATACGACTCTACAAAGAAGTCCTCTTTTCCTGATACTTTTACTTCTTTACTTGCCCCTAATCCTTGATTAACCCACTTAATCATCATGCCATTAGCATGTTGCAAACCTTTCCCCATCTCGCTCATTTTTTTACGATAAGCTTTTAAAAATAAATAAACGCTTCCGCTTAATAAAACAGACGCAACTATTGTCGCCACCGGACTAGTTATTAATAATAAAACTAATATACAGAAAATTACGAGGAGTTCTGTAAACAACAAAAACCCAGATATAATGATTTGTTGAAATACTTTGGATACTTCTTCATTTACATTTCTTAATAATAATGCAGTATTTCTTTGCAAATGAAATGCATAAGGTTTTTTCAAGTATTCATTAAATAACATTCTTGATAGTTTAATTTGTTGATTCATAATAACCCTATTCTGACAGTATTGAAAAAATAGAATATCGGAATTTTTTATTATATAAATAAAAAGTAAAACAAAAACCGAAAAAATCAAAAAGGAAGTGGTAGATTTAAAACCAATTAAATTGTACAAATATTTTAAGATTGCTTGTTCTTTTATAATTGTTGGATTTGTTACGATCCCGACAAACGGAACAATTAATCCAATTCCTACTGTTTCGAACATTGCAGATATGATCATCATAAAAAATAAAATTAACAACTTTTTCTTTTCCTTTTTATTAAAGAGCATTAATAATTTTTTAAAAGTATCGCCCAATTTCCTTCCACAACCTTTTCTGGGAATTTCCTATTAACTA
>NZ_NTZO01000453.1 GCF_002559405.1 Bacillus sp. AFS001701
ATGCACTGCGTTAGTTGCATTAGGTTTACTTAAAGTAGTCGTTTTATTTGCAAAGATCTTTACTGGCACAATAGTTTTTGGCTTACCTTTGATATGCCCTTTTTTGATTTTTTTACCACTCGTCCATACTCCAACGCTCGTGAATCGTCAATTGTCGGTTTGGATCTTGATATTTCTCCCATGCTTCTTTTGCAAATCCTAAGAACACTTTGTCAGTTCCTTTAAATTTCAAGTAAGTTTCCAGTTCCTCAAAAACTTTTATCTCTTTTGGAAAATCGTCATCGTGTTGAACACTGCGGGCTAATCTTCCAATGCTGCTTTCGTCCTCAATAAATAAGCCTAAATACGTTTTAAAATCTATCCTTATCATGTTTATTCTCCCTTTGTTTTTTAGGGGATCACCCAGAGCAGTTTGTTGTTTAACTAATGCATTAGTTAGT
>NZ_NTZO01000454.1 GCF_002559405.1 Bacillus sp. AFS001701
ACTTTAAGGGGTGCAGCCTAATAAGGACCGTGTTTTCTAAATTAATTAATGAGTTACTTTAGAATTATTTAATTTATCACGTAATACCATTTGTAAGATACCACCATGACGGTAGTAGTCGATTTCAACTTCGCTGTCGAAACGAGCAACTACATCAAATTCAACTGTTGTACCATCTTCTTTTGTTGCAGTTACTTTAACAAGATCACGTGGTTTAACATTCTCATCTACATTAACAGCAAATACTTCTTTACCTGTTAATCCAAATGTTTCAGCATTTTCGCCATCTTTAAATTGAAGTGGTAAAACACCCATTAATACTAAGTTACTTCTGTGAATACGCTCGAAGCTTTCAGCAAGAACTGTTTTAATACCTAAAAGATTTGTTCCTTTAGCAGCCCAGTCACGAGAACTTCCCATACCGTAGTCATTTCCAGCTAAGATCATTAATCCAGTACCATCTTCTTTATAACGCATTGCTGCATCATAAATTGACATTACTTCGCCAGTTGGCCAGTAAGTAGTGTATCCACCTTCTGTACCTGGAGCGATTTGGTTACGGATACGGATATTAGCAAATGTACCACGCATCATTACATCGTGGTTACCACGACGAGAACCGTATGAGTTAAAGTCTACAGGTTTAACACCTTTACTTTGTAAGTAAAGTCCTGCAGGAGTTGTTTTACCAATTGAACCAGCTGGTGAGATGTGGTCAGTTGTTACTGAATCACCGAATTTACCAACGATTTTTAAACCAGCTAATGGTTTAACTATGCCCGGTTCTTTTGATAATCCTTCAAAGAATGGAGGGTTTGCAATATAAGTTGATTCGCTATCCCATTTGTATAATGAATCATCAGTTGTTTGAATTTCGTTCCAACGTTTGTTATCTTCAAATACTCTTTCGTATTCTTTTTTGAATAATTCAGGAGTAACTGTAGATGCAACTACTTCTTGAATTTCTGCAGATGTTGGCCAAATATCTTTTAAGAATACATCGTTTCCGTCTTTATCTTGACCGATTGGCTCAACTGAGAAGTCGATATTTACATTACCTGCTAACGCGTAAGCAACTACTAATGGTGGTGATGCTAAGTAGTTACCTTTAACTTGAGGATGAATACGTCCTTCAAAGTTACGGTTACCAGAAAGTACAGATGTTACTAACATATCATTATCAGCAATAGCTGCTTCCATTTCAGGAGCTAATGGACCTGAGTTACCGATACATGTAGTACATCCATAACCAACGATGTTAAATCCTAATTGATTTAAGAAAGGAATTAAGCCAGCTTCTTGTAAATATCCACTAACAACTTTAGATCCAGGAGCTAATGAAGTTTTTACATAAGCAGGTACTGTTAATCCTTTTTCAACAGCTTTTTTAGCTACTAAACCAGCACCTAACATAACGTATGGGTTTGAAGTATTTGTACAACTAGTGATTGCTGCAATTGCAACTGCACCAGTTTTAAATGTTGTTTCAGTACCATTTTCAAATTTAACAGTTACCTCTTTATCTAATGCTTCATCAGTTAAACCGAATCCTGCATTACCCATTGGAGCAGAAACTGCTGTTTGGAATGATTTTTTCATTTCAGATAATGGAATTAAATCTTGTGGACGTTTTGGACCAGAAAGATTTGATTCAATTTCTGAAAGATTGATTTCTACTAAATCACTAAATGTAGGATCTTCTAAGTCAGCTGTATAGAATAAATCATTAGCTTTGCAGTATGCTTCTACTAATTGAATTTGCTCTTCAGAACGACCTGTTAAACGTAAGTAGTTAAGTGCTTCAGCATCAACTGGGAAGAATCCACATGTTGCACCGTATTCAGGAGCCATGTTTGCAATAGTAGCACGGTCTGCTAAAGGCATGCTTTGTAAACCAGGTCCAAAGAACTCAACAAATTTATTTACTACACCTTTTTTACGTAAAACTTCAGTAACTTTTAATGCAACATCAGTTGCAGTAATTCCACTTGGTAAAGCACCAGTTAATTTAACACCGATAACTTCTGGAACTGGGAAATATGATGGTTGACCAAGCATTCCTGCTTCAGCTTCAATTCCACCGACACCCCAACCTAATACACCAATACCATTAATCATAGTAGTATGTGAGTCAGTACCTACTAATGTATCAGGGAATGCAATAACTTCACCATCTTCATTTGCAATTGCATGTACTACGTTTGCTAAGTATTCTAAGTTAACTTGGTGAACGATACCTGTTGCTGGTGGAACAGCACGATAGTTATTAAATGCTTTTTGAGCCCAGCTTAAGAATTGGTAACGCTCTTCGTTACGAGAAAATTCTAAATCCATATTGAAATCTAATGCATCCGCTGAACCAGCTTTATCAACCATTACAGAGTGGTCAATTACTAGATCTACTGGAATTTCTGGATTAATTACTTCAGGGTCTCCACCCATATCAGCCATTGCCTTACGTAATGAAGCTAAGTCAACTACCGCTGGAACACCTGTGAAGTCTTGTAAAATAACACGAGAAGGTTTAAACGGAACATCTACATCTTGTAGCTCGCTTGTTCCCCATTTTGCTAAATTTTCAACATGATCTTTTGTAATTACTCTTCCATCTACTTGACGAAGAACTGATTCTAGTAACACTTTAATCGAATAAGGTAATTTACCGATTTTAGCTACTCCAGCTTCCTCAATTGCTTTTAAGCGATAATAATGATAAGTTTTATCGTTCGCAGTAAATGTCGAACGAGATTGGAAAACGTCATTTTTCCCCATGTTTTCTTCCCCCTATTAAGCAAAAAATGTCTGAATATATTTTATATCCAAACTTTTCAATACCTTACAATAATATATTATTACAATGTATATCATAAGTAAATAAGAAGTAACTTATCATTTGTAATAAGTATTACTTATGACCTTTTAAATCAAGTAGTTCATTTAATAATATTTTGCTCAATTATATCATTGTTTATTTCAATATAATTAATTTAAGTTTTTAAAAGTTCGTGAACGATATGTGAACAAGATGTGATTTTTGTAGGTGTGAGACTGTAAAATGTGTGAACCAAAAAAAAGACTCCTAAATCTTTCTAGGAGTCTTTTTTATATCGAGGTACAATTGATTTTCCATTTCCTAAATCGACATTTAGAGAATGATATTATTTTTCCCCCCTACTACCTACATCTCACAATACATCATTTTTCCCTGCTATTTCTTCTAATTTCTTTTTCCTAGATTCGCATGTAGTGAAAAACATGACTGCGTTCTTCTTATTATTTTTGCTCTGATATAACAAGTTATTAAATGCAAAGGTTAAATCACCGTGTATTACACTCACAATGCTCAGACTTTATGCTCTGAGCTTTTCTTATTTATAATTCCGTATAGCGTCCTATAATGATATGTCATCAGTATTCACTTTTTTTATAATAATCTTTCTGTACATCCCATCAAACATTATTGGAATATCTTCTTTAACAAATAAATTATCTTTATTCATCTCATACAATTTTTCAAAGTTAATTCCGATGTCAGTACCTAATAATTTTATTAATGGTCTAATTGCTTTTTTAAATGGCGAAAGTCCTTTATTTTTTGGTGCAAATTTATCAAAGATGATAATTTCTCCACTTGGTTTCAATACTCTCAACATCTCTTTAAGACACGTATCTGCATCTGGAACAACTGATAATACAAGACTCCCTATAACTACATCGAAATAGGAATTACTCAAACTCATGTCTTGAGCGTCCATTTTTAAAAATTTTATTGATGAGTCTTTAAATTTTTCTTTTGCTTTGTTGAGCATATCATTCGAGTAGTCTATAGATGTAATATCTAATTCTTTGTGATTAATCAGTTCCAAATCTGCACCAGTTCCTACTCCAACAAATAGTATCTTTTGATTTTTCAAGAAGTTAGTTTTACTGAAAATCTCTTTCCTTGCGTGGAGGAATTGCCCAGTGTTAAAAAAATTATCATATAAACGAGACCAAATTTTGTATATCGACTCATTCCTTCGATTGTTCATATTACACCCCATTTTTTATACAATATGCCTTGTAACAACCAATTAAAGGGACAGAACCTTCTTTAATTTCTAATTATATTTTAACATAAATTTCCAATTTTTTATCTTAAATTAAATAATAACTAGGAGTTCTTAGG
>NZ_NTZO01000455.1 GCF_002559405.1 Bacillus sp. AFS001701
TTATAGTTACAATTATTTTACTTTATATAAAGGTCTGTTTAAAAAGCAATTAAACAGACCCCCTCCTAGTCATTTATATGAAAAATTCTCAAAAGATTCATCATAAAAAAAGAGAATCGTTAAACGATTCTCTTCTTAATAAAAAATATAATTAAGCTAACACTTAAAGCTTAACGCTCTTGATTGTTGTCCAACCACTATATACTTTAGTAGTTCCAACTGTTCGATACGTTCTTACTTTATAGTAGTAGGTCTTTCCTTTTGTTAAACCGCTATTTGTATAAGACGTTGAAGTTGTTCTTTTTACTAAACTATATGATCCAGCACTTGAGGTAGATCTGTAAATTTCATAACCGCTTGCTCCACTCACAGAACTCCAAGATATTTTTGAACTAGTTGAATTTACTTTAGCGACATTGAAATTAGTTGGAACTGATGGAATTGGTTTTGCGCTTACTATTGATGAATAATTTCCATAGACCTTCTTACTTCCGACTATTCTGTATGATTTTACCTTGTAATAATAAGTTTTATTTGTTGTAAGCCCTGTATTATTAAAGCTTGTTGAAGTAGTTGTACCAGCAAGTGAATATGTTCCTGTGCTTGTCGTTGAGCGGTAAACTTCATAACCACTTGCTCCACTTACAGCTGCCCAACTCGTTTTTATACTATTGTATGAAGATGAAACTGCTTTTACGGAAGTTGGTGTAGACAGGACCGGTTTTGCAGATACTGTCTTACTATAATCACTGTATTGTGTAGGTGTTCCTGTTTTATAAGACTTAATCTTATAATAATAAGTTGTACCTGTGTTTAAAGATGTATTAGTATACGAAGTACTTGAAGTAGTTGCTATTTTCGTATACGTACCTGTACTGGAAGTAGAACGATAAATCTCATAACCTGATACATCATCCGCTTTTGTCCAGCTTAATTTAACGCTATTATATGAACTAGCTGCTGCCTTAACGTTAGTAGGTGAAAGAATAGGCTCCACATAATTTGGATCTGTTGAGAACCATCCGTAAATCGTTTGATCTTCGCGAGAATCATACCCCATCCCGATTCGAATAATTGGATAGCCCACTGTTTTTTTCACTAATATACCGTAATAAACTTCAGATTCTGCACCCGGATATAGCTCTACATCGTCTTCACTTAAACCTTCTAACTGGTCTGAAAATGAAGCTGTATCGATTGGGTTAACTTTTTGACCAGACTTCGTATAAAAACTATCGTAACTATAAATTACATCATAAGCGTATAAAGGTTCTTCTGGTCCTGAGACATATTTTAAATTAAAACCCATCACAATCCATTCTTCATCATCTGCAGGTTTCGTATTATACATATTTTCATTTGCAACAATATCATTTGCCTCTTCACCTGTATACATATCGAATAATTGCAATTCTACTTCTTTAGGTGTATCCCACTCATATTCTTGAAGTGAAAAGTTATAATTTAACCATGCACTATATGGCGTGCTACGATCTCCTATTTCAGCAAAAGCTGATTTTGAATTAAATGAAAACATAATTAAAAATGTTAAAAATAAGTACATAAAACTTCTTTTATTCATGATTTTCCCCCTTAAATCTTTCATTCTATTGAATTACCACTTACAGCAACGCTCTATTATTTTTACCTCCTAAATTTGATAACTTAATTATATAAAGTGAGGTGTTCAAAAAATTGAACATCAAAAAAGAGAACCTTAAAGATGATTCTCAGAATGTACGCATATAATATTAGTTTCATAAATTTTAAACCTAATCCTAAATCCTTGTATAGGTTACATCCCCTCATTATTTAAAGTATTTTTTTGATAAATACTCATCAATACTTTCCCTATAAATTTCATAGAATTCATACAAATAATTAAGTTGGCCATCTTTAAAAATATAGATTACTCTTCCATCTTTCGTTTGATATTCTCTAACTTTAAAACTATTTAAAATTTTAGTTCTAACATTTTTCCTGCATTCGTAATCTAAGTGATTTGATGAATGAATACTTATATTAATTTCATTTGAAAGATGCACTTCAATATGTGGCGAAAGTAAACCGTCATCTATTAGATATACATTTTTCACTTCAAATTCAGTAGGAATAAGAATTGTTTGGTTACTATTTAATTTTTTACTTATTTCATTTTTATCTATTTTAATCATTGTATCTAGGGTTGGTAGGAAAAACAGTATATATAAAAATATTATTACACCGATCCCTACAATTGAAATAAAAGAAAAGAAAATTACTCTTAGCATCATTCACAAGCCTCACATCATTTTTAGTAAAAAATAGCTTCACTTGTGAAAATAGTAACATATTTGAATGCATTTTAATTAAAGTAATTTTGAAGTTAATATGAAGGTTTTATTAGGAAGCAATCCCTTTTCCGCATGAAAAGCATCAAATTCCAACAATTACAACGTCACTAGAATGATAATCCCCTAAACTTTTGAAAGATGTATTGTATCCAAGATGTAACTCGAGTAAACTGTAATAAGACAGATAGAATTTTCTGAAAACAAGGAGACACAGCATGGACTACACCTACACCTATGACCAACAAGACGTGATGACGTTTAACCTCGATTTGTACGCGACCAATCGAAAAACAAGCCAGTACTGGGAAAATCAGATTGCATCAGCTATAAATTATGTTGCTTTGCTATTTGTGTATGCGTATGTATTCGATGCAAATATCAAAGAAAACCTCGTTTGGATTGGTCTTTTCACTTTGGTATATTTTTGTTACCTACCATTCCATCATAAGTATGTACTAAAACAAAGTGTAAAAAGCTTCGTTAATAACCCACTTAATAAGCAATCGTTCGGGGAAACTACCGTTACGCTCGATGAAAACGGGATCCATGAAATCACACCCGTGGAAGAAACCAAGATCAAATGGGAGAACGTCAATGAAGTACGTGAAGGAGCCGAACATTTCTATTTCTATTACCTAAGCAACCGTTGCATCAGCTTGCCGAAACGAGCGGTAAACGACCAAAACGAGATTTTCGCTTTGCTCACAGAAAAAAGCGTGCCGCATCGCAAACTTTGAACCTAATCCATACACGATTGGAAATTTATCCTTCCTAAGCTTATTTAAAATTTTGTTTATTCCTTTAGAAAACATACTGCCGAAATAGACAGTATGTTTTTTTACGTTATGAAAAAAGAGCATCCACGAAAGATACCCTTTTTAGTAAAAACTTATTGTTGCAAATTCATACTATACAACTTACTCATCTCAAAAATTTGCTCCTGAACTTTATCAATCACCGATGGTGGACTTATAACCTGAGCATCTTTACCCCATGTTAAAATCCAAGTAATCAACCCATCACTAATCGCAGCTTTTGTAGTTAATATGAAATGATCATCATCCACTTTCTGAATATCAGCCTTTAATCCAAATCGGTCTAGTACTACATTCAATAAGCCTTTTTTAAACTTAATTTTTACATAATCAGGTTCACCGGCAAACATATTAAAAACTGTACTCAAATATTCATCAACATTAAAGCGTTCATCTTGAAATTTCTCTTCTGTTCTATTAACTTCACGCATTCGGTCTACGCGGAAATGTCTGAGTTGATCATCAGGTAAGCTTCTTGTAATTAAGTAATAGTAGTCATTTGACCAAATTACTGCGAGTGGTTTTACTGAGTACTCTTTTCCATCATGGCTTAGCTCAAATTCTTTCTTAAAGTTGTATCGGCCATATTGAAATGTAAGTAATTTTTTCTCGGCAATTGCTTGATGAATTTGATCAATCGAGAAGTGAATTCGATTGCTTTCACTTTTAATGGCTGTGTCTGGGATAATGCCATTGTGAAGCTTTTTGGCTTCGTTTTCACTTGTAAGGTTTTTTAATTTATCAATGATCTTTTTAGTTTCTTGTTTGTTTAAAAATCTTGAAGCTGTAACAGCATCTACTAATAAACGGAGTTCATGTAATTCAAACAGTCTTTCTTGGTGACTATATGTAGTTGCCTTACCATCTGAAGCGTTTTCAATTACATCAAAACCAACATCCACTAATACCGATATATCTTTTAAAAATGTATTTTTACTATACGAAAAGTCCTCTTCTCCTGCTGCTAATCTCTTTTTTATTTCTTCAAAGGTAAACTCACGATCAATATCTGTTTTACTTTCTAGTAGTTTCATTAGTTTATAAAAACGTTCACGGTTTTCCATGGATTCCTCCGTTTATTTAGTAAAATTCATAAGATGTATTTTATATGTAACTTAATCTAATTTTAATTTTAACATATTTAATTGGTAAAATTTATAGTTAAAAAATACTAGTCTATTATTACTATTAGTTCAATTAAATCAATTTACTATTTCATCATAAATTTTAGTAAACAATAGGCGGAAACACTTGGATAGTGCTTTTTGTCTAGTACACAAGTACTCGTCCAAAAAGACTAAATAAAAATTAAGCGTGATATAGAAATGTGAACAAGCATACACATAAAATATTGATTCCCAAATTTCTCCATTTTACATAGTCGATAAAATTGTACAGGAGGTCAGGAATGATTGAATTTAAACAAGTAAATAAGTTTTATGGCGATTTTCAAGTCTTGAAAGATATTAATCTCACAATCAATAAGGGTGAAGTTGTTGTCGTGATTGGTCCGTCTGGTTCTGGTAAGAGTACTTTGTTGCGCTGTATCAATCATTTGGAAGCAATTAATGACGGGACTCTTACAGTAAGTGGGATTTCTGTTGGGGATAAAAAAACAGATCTCAATAAGCTAAGACGGAATATTGGAATGGTTTTTCAGCATTTTTATTTGTATCCGCACAAAACTGTGCTTGAAAATATTACTCTGGCACCAATGAAAGCACTGGGCCAATCTAGAGAAGTGGCTGATGAAACAGCCAACCATTTTCTTGAAAAGGTAGGCATTTTAGAGAAGGCGAAATCTTATCCTTCCCAGCTTTCTGGTGGTCAGCAACAACGTGTGGCAATAGCTCGCGGGCTTGCGATGAAACCAGATATTATGCTTTTTGATGAACCTACTTCAGCACTTGATCCTGAAATGATTGGAGAAGTGCTAGATGTTATGAAGACTCTTGCTAGGGAAGGCATGACGATGGTTGTCGTGACTCATGAGATGGGATTTGCCAGAGAGGTTGCTGACCGAATCGTCTTTATGGATGAGGGTCGCATATTAGAAGAAGCAACTCCGGCTGAGTTTTATGAGAACCCGCGTGAAGAACGGGCTCGCTTATTTCTCAGCCGTATATTAAATCATTAATAGGAGGTAAGTGGAATGTTTTTAAAAAAATTCATGAAAATTGCTTTAGTTTCAACAACGGCCGCCTTAGTTCTTGCAGGTTGTGGTGGAAAGGATGATTCTAAAAGCAAAGATGCTCTAGCACGCATTAAGGATGATAAGAAAATCGTATTTGGTGTAAAATATGACACTCGTTTATTTGGATTAAAAAACCCTTCAACAGGGAAAGTAGAAGGATTTGATATTGACCTTTCCAAAGCACTGGCAAAAGAAATGTTTGGCGATGATGTTAAACCTGAGTACATAGAGGTTACGTCAAAAACTAGGGTTGGTCTCTTAAATAATGGCAAAGTTGATGCAGTTGTCGCTACTATGACCATTAATGAAGAACGTAAAAAAGAAGTAGATTTTACTGATGTTTACTTTAATGCCGGACAATCTTTACTTGTTAAAAAAGGCAGTAAAGTTCATGGACTTGCTGACTTGAAAAAAGGGACAAAAGTGCTTGCTGTTAAAGGCTCCACTTCTGCTGTAAATATTCGCCAGAAAGCTCCTGAAACAACAGTACTTGAATTCGAAAACTATGCTGAAGCTTTCACAGCTTTAAAAGCAGGTAAAGGTGATGCCTTAACTACTGATGATTCAATCCTTTATGGGATGAAAGAAGAAGATCCTTCATTTGAATTAGTAGGTGGAACTTTTACGGAAGAACCTTATGGAATTGCTGTTAAAAAAGGAAATAAAGATCTTGTCGACGCATTAAATAAAGCATTAAAAAGCCTGAAAGATTCAGGTAAATACGATGAAATTAAGAATAAATGGATTAAAAAATAATTATTGATATTATCGTTGGGATCCGCAGAGTCCGTAATATTACGGACCTGCTTTTCCTGATAATTAGGAGGAAATCCTTTGATTGATTTCTCGATACTAACAGATCATATGGAGTATTTTTTAGAAGGATTAAGAGTAACCATTTTAACTAGTTTAATCGCTTTATTATGTAGCTTTATTTTAGGAACAATTATTGCTGTCATGCGAATTTCTCCAATTAAACCACTTAACTGGTTAGGTTCGATTTATGTAGAATTTATCCGTAATATCCCTGTACTAGTTGTTGTGTTTTTCACTTACTTAGCTGGAAGTTTTAGTGGAATGGTTGCAGGAACAATCGGATTGACCATCTATACAGCAGCCTTCATTTCCGAAGCAATCCGTGCCGGTATCCTCTCTGTACCTAAAGGACAAATGGAAGCCGCTCGCTCTACAGGATTGACTTACGGACAGGCAATGAGATTGATTATTCTCCCCCAAGCGATAAAAATCGTCATCCCTCCTCTCGGCAATCAATTTCTAAATCTAGTAAAAAATTCTTCATTGTTAGCAGTCGTAGCTGGTGGAGATTTAATGTATCAAGGCGATCTAATATCTGCTATGACATACGTAACGTTTGATACTTATATTTTTGTAGCCTTATTTTACTTAGTCTTAACGATTCCTTTAAGTATTGGTGTTGGCTATTTAGAAAAACGCTTGGCTAGAAGTAATTAAGGAGGTGGATGAATGGATTTTCTGCAGCCGTTCGCTGATGTATACACACTAGATCATATCAAGTTTTTGCTAGAAGGATTTTGGGTCACCCTTAAGGTCGCCGCCATTTCAATTCTACTAAGTTTCATTATTGGAGGACTTATTGGTACGCTTAGATATACGAAGATTCCTGTTGTTACTCAATTACTAACCGCAATAGTCGAGATCATTCGGAACCTGCCTTTGCTACTGATTATATTCTTTACGTATTTTGCCCTACCGGAAATCGGGATTGAAATGAAAATAACTACAGCAGCAATAGCAGCATTGACAGTATTTGAATCAGCTATGATATCAGAAATTATTCGAAGTGGCTTAAACTCGATTGAAAAAGGACAGACTGAGGCAGCACGTGCATCTGGACTGAATTATATCCAGACATTGCGTCACATCGTTTTGCCTCAAGCATTGAGACGAATGGTTCCGCCGCTTGTTAGTCAGTTTATTTCATTGCTGAAAGATACTTCGTTAGCTGTTGTGATAGCGTTACCAGATTTATTGCATAATGGACAAATTATTTATGCGCAGAAAGAATCGTATGTAATCCCTGTTATGGTGATGGTTTCGTTGATGTATTTTGTTGTGAATTATGTTTTGTCGTTGGTTGCGCGTAGATTGGAGATCAAGCAGTCTTGAGAAATCTGGTTCATTTATTGGGCCGGATTTTTTCACATTCTCTTTTGAATATAGCTACAAAAAACTACATCTTCAATTGTTAGGAGTGTCTTACAATTGAAGTGCAGTTTACTTTTTGTTTTAACAATACGTTTACTCAGTTGATTGGTAAATTAGGTTTTCAATCAAATTCATTTTAAATATTCATTCATAATTCGATCATGTAAAGCTAGTGGAATCGTAAATTGCTGAGTTCCTTTATTCACATCATATATCGTATATTCTAATGAATTTTCCTTTTTTATAATATCAATTCTTCGGTTTGGAGATGATGTACTGATACTAACTAATTTTTCACCTTTTTTGTCTTCTTTCACTTTAATATCCATCCCACTTTCAAAAGAGCTTGAAAGAGTTTTATATTTATTAAACACAGCCCCACTTCTCCTATTCATGTTTAAATATACATTAATAACAAAGATATAGATGACCTACTCCTAGAAAAATAAATGATAGAATACCAGCAATCCTACTTTTATTTCTTAATATGAATACTTCTGATTACTATATTTAACTTTAAAGGCTGGATATTTTCACCTATTATTTACAAATATTACCAACAATAGATAATTAGTACAATATTAAAATAGGACCAAAAATTAATCGTATTAAACCTAGACTATAAATCAATTAAGATAGTATTTAAGTAAAAAAGTCTTATATTTGCATTTGCTAGTATTTTTTAGAAAATTACTAAAAAAACTCCTCCTTGTATTGTGAATTCGACTGATGTGTAACACACGCCAAGACATAAACTAAAGGCTATTAAAACAATATCAATACATATTAACAAAATACTATAATGAAATTTCATAGTTTATTCACAAAATAAGATAACTAAATAATGAATTGATAGTTAAAATTAACTTATCTTATATAGAGG
>NZ_NTZO01000456.1 GCF_002559405.1 Bacillus sp. AFS001701
CGCTCTTAATTCAAATAAGTATAAAATAAAAGTATTAAATGTTGAAGGAGGCAAATTAAATGAAAAAATTAATGAAAGAAACTTTAAAAACATATAAGGGTGGAACACTTTCTTAATATGCATACGGTGTACCCCATTATATGTGTTAGTCAAATAACACAAAAAGGGGTTAATTATGAATTTTCCTGTAAAAAAATTTTTCTCTTATTATAAACCTTATCTAAGATTATTTTTAACGATAATAGCATGTGCTTTTATCGTTTCCGCTACAAATTTAATATTTCCACTACTCGTTCGGTACATTACGAAGGATGTTCTTGAAGGAGATTTGTCTGAAGCACTTAATGAAGTGTATTGGATCGGTGGGTTAATGCTGGTTTTAGTAGTCATACAAAATATCGGGAATTTCTTTGTAGACTACAAAGGACACGAAATTGGTGCACGAATGGAAAGTGATATGCGTAGTGAACTATTTTCACACATGCAGAAACTTTCATTTAGCTTTTATGATAAAGAAAAGACAGGACAGCTTATGTCTCGAGTAACGAACGACTTACTACTCATTTCTGAGTTGTATCATCATGGTCCTGAAGACTACGTTAAATATTTTGTGAGATTTATAGGTGCATTTTTCATATTATTTTATATAAATGCACAATTAACGGTTGCCGTTTTTTGTTTCTTACCATTTCTAGGTTTGTTTGCATTGTATTTTAATAAGGTTTTAAACAAGACATTAAGACAAAACAAAGAGCGAATTGCTGACGTCAATGCACAAGTAGAGGATAGTTTATCCGGAATTCGTGTCGTAAAATCATTTGCTAATGAACAGGTTGAAATTGAAAATTTTAACCGTGCAAATAATCGTTTCCTAGATAGTCGAAAGAAAACTTATAGGGCAGAAGCTTATTTTTACAATGGTGTTGAAATATTTCTACAACTGATTACAATTACTGTGATCATTGTAGGTAGTGCTAATATTATTAATCACTCTATAGACTTAGCGGATTTAATCACGTTTTTATTATATATAGGCTTTATGATTGAACCGATTCAAAAATTAACACATATGAGTACACAGTTCCAAGAAGGAATCACAGGATTCCAACGTTTCATGGAAATCATGAATTTGATGCCTGAAATAGAAAACAAACAAAGTAAAATTATACTCTCAAAAGTAAGTGGAAAAATTGAGTTTAAACAAGTTGCATTCCGTTATGAAGAATATCAGGAGAATGTATTAGTGAATACATCACTTTATATACAACCTGGTGAGTATATTGCAATAGTTGGTCCATCTGGGGTAGGTAAGACTACATTATGTTCACTGATTCCTCGTTTTTATAATGTGACGGAAGGTGAGCTGTTAATAGATGGAATGAATGTTCGAGATATTGACCTGAATTCATTACGAAATAATATTGGGATTGTACAACAAGATGTTTATCTATTTACCGGTACAGTTTATGAAAATATTCGCTACGGAAATCAGATTGCAAATGAGAAAGAAATAATTGAAGCAGCGAAGCATGCAAATGCACATGACTTTATTATGAAGCTCCCAAATGGCTACCACACTGAGATTGGGCAAAGAGGAGTTAAATTATCAGGTGGCCAGAAACAGAGATTAAGTATTGCACGAGTATTCCTAAAGAACCCACCTATTCTTATATTAGACGAAGCAACAAGTTCATTAGATAATGAAAGTGAAAGTATCGTTAAGGAAGCGCTAGATATATTAGCGAAAGGACGTACTACACTCGTCATTGCCCACCGTCTTTCCACAATCCGAAATGCCGGACGAATTATTGTTATAACAGGAGAAGGAATTGTAGAACAAGGTACTCATAATGAACTTCTCAAAAATGGTGGAGTTTATGGAAAACTGTATTCAAAACAGTTTGAAGTTCAAGTATAGTAGGTAACACATAAATCGTCTATCTCTTAAAGAGGTGGACGATTTATTTATTTGTTTTATTTCATTTGAAACTAAATTTATTAAATGTTCTAATTTGTTTATAAAAATTGGCGAAAGAACTCTTAATTCTATGTTCTCTTAAGTAAATATCAGGTTCGTTAAATAAGGTTAAGATATTTGAAAAAGAAAATCACCACGCTGAATAAAACAGTGCATTTTTATGTGGCTGTTAATCAACTAACGCATGCGTTAGCCACCCATGAAGCTCAAAAACGGAGCTTCACCACAGTGAATGAAAATGTATTGAATCCGACCATACTGATTCTAAGGCTAGGAGAAGAAGGTCGATCAAGATCAACTATGGTGCCATAGAGCCCACGCGTTAGTCTGACTCCAACGACCACGGTGCACCACTGACTGTTGCTCCCTTGCGGGAAGCACTAATAGTAGATTAATCCTAATCTGATTGTTGCACTAGCCTCCATTTATGAGCCTAGAAAGGAAGATTTCAATGGATGTAATCATTGAAAGAGCGTGTGGTTTAGATGTTCACAAGGACAATATCACTGCTTGTATCATGACATCAGAAGGAAAGGAGGTCCAAACATTTTCAACCAAGACTATTTTTCTATTAAAGTTATTGGACTGGATTAAAGAGAATAATTGTACTCATGTAGCGATGGAAAGTACCAGTGTTTATTGGAAGCCTATTGTTAATTTACTTGAGTCCGAAGGTATCGAGTTTTTAGTTGTGAATGCCCAGCATATGAAGGCACTTCCAGGACGAAAAACTGATGTTAAAGACGCCGAATGGATCGCGCAACTTCTTCGCCATGGACTACTCAAAGCTAGTTTTATTCCAAATCGGAATCAACGAGAATTAAGGGAACTTGTACGCTATCGTCGTAGCATTATTGAAGAACGTGCAAGACAACTTAATCGGATTCAGAAGGTTTTAGAAGGGGCTAACATTAAACTTGGTTCTGTTGTTTCAGATATCAAGGGTGTTTCTTCACTGGACATGCTTCGTGCAATTTCACATGGTGAAGATGATCCTGAAAAACTAGCAAACTTCGCTCGTGGTACGTTGAAAAAGAAAAAAGAGGAGCTTGAATTGGCACTTCGGGGCTACATTCAACAACATCAACGACTAATGTTAAAAACGATTTTAACTCATATTGATTTCCTAACAAATCAAATAGAAATGTTGGATCAAAAAGTCGCAAATCGAGTAAGTTCCTATAAAGAAGATGTTGAACGACTTGATTCAATTCCTGGAATCGCTACAAGGATGGCTGAACAAATTCTATCTGAAATTGGCACCGATGTAGGAAATCAATTCCCTACCGCAGCACATCTATGTTCATGGGCAGCACTGGTTCCTGGACATAACGAAAGTGCAGGTAAAAGGAAATCTAGTAAATCTAAAAAAGGAAATAAATATTTAAAATCGGCATTAACAGAAGCAGCCCAATCAGTAAGAGGATCCAAAAACTATCTTGGTGCACTGTATAGACGTACAGCTGGACGAAAAGGAAAAAGTAAAGCTGCAATCGTTGTCGCCCATGCGATGTTAAGAATTGCATATTACCTTTTAACCCGAAAAGAAATGTATGTCGACCTAGGCGAAGATTATTTTGATAAACAAAGACAGGAATCAATTGTCCGCCATTCGGTACGAAGATTAGAAAACTTAGGCTATTCCGTATCAATAACTGAAGCCTCTTAATCTATTTGATCAGTCCATAAACACCAACAATAAGTCGCTCCTCTTTTTTTAAAAAACGAATGAGCTGCTTCTAGTATTGCCTTTTTATCGAATTTACAGAAGTTTATTTTCATAGTAGTTGCATAGAGAACTTCA
>NZ_NTZO01000023.1 GCF_002559405.1 Bacillus sp. AFS001701
CCTTCCATCTCGAATTTAATTAATTATAAATAAAGTAGAATTAATTAAATATAATACAAATAATGGCTTTAAATCAATGTTTCAAAAATACACTCGTCAATATTCGATATTATAAACTAAACCGAAATCGGCATGTAATCGGCACGAAAGTCACTCACCTATAAAAAAAAAAATTCGCAGACAAAATAAAATAGAAAAAGATTTATTAATAAAACCATTGATTTTGAATATACACCTTCTTAACTCAAAGAACAAACAGCTGCTAAAATTTCAAAAGTACATTAAGATTAATTTCTGGTCAAATGTAATCAAAAAAATTCATATGTCACAAGCTATTTTTAGACACAAAAAAAAGATTCCCAACCACTGGTGATGGTAGTTTTTGTAATTTCCAGGCTATTAGATGAAAATTATTTATTGTATGATTTCCATATTGAATGTATCTGTATCAAGTTTATTATATTCCTTGGATGAAACGGCAAGCATGACTAACGGCAGATCCCCTTCGTTTTTAAAAGCATGCACTACATAAGGTGTAACTTTTAAAATCAAATTATCACTTGATGAAATATTGATTTCTTCCAATGTTCCTGTATCAAGATTCTTCAGTGCAACCTTCGCCTTCCCACTAACAATCACAAAATACTCTAAAGTTTTTTTATGATAGTGGTTCCCTCTAACACTTCCCTTTTCAGAATACAGTAAGTACACCTCTTCAATTTGGATATCTTCCTCTAACTGACTTTTCATTATAATTTTTTTTAGACTTCCTCGCTTATCTTCAAAAGGTTGAATGGAAATTAATTCAAATCCTTTCTCCATTATAACAACTCCTTCCCACCCCATTACCGTCTTCTTTTATCTACCTGTTCTTATAAATTTTTCTTTATTTCTTGTATACCAATCAATAGTTCGTTTTATGCCATCATGGAGGCTTATTTTAGGTTCCCATTTTAAAACGTTTTTTATTTTAGTGGTATCAGGCTGTTGTCTCCAAACTTCATTTTCCCTATAAGTAAGTGCACCATAATTTGGTTCTTTATTTGGGCTCATTTCCTTGTAAATCATGTCAACATAGTGCTTTAGCTTATAAATAGTACCACTGCCGATATTAAATATTTCGTTTTTAATAGTTTCATTTTGGGCAGCCAAAATAAAACCTTCAATAATATTTTCTATATAACAATAATCCCGGTATTGTTCACACGGAGTTAAATTAACTTCTTTGCCATCTAAATTAGATAAAATAATATAAGGAAAAAATTTATGGCTTCCCTCTTTCTCTCCAAATACACCAAAAGGCCTTAGAGTTACAATATCTATGTTATTTTCTGAAGCGATTTGATGGGAAATAATGGAGGATGAGGCTTTAGTACTTCCGTAAATACTATCGGGCTTTAAATAAGAACTCTCTTTAATTATTTCCTTTTTGTCACCGTATTCCATACAAGTACCTACATTAATAAATTTCTTGCATCCTACATCTTTTAAAGAATTTAACATATTCATTGTCCCTATGATGTTGGTGTTAACTGCAGTTAAATAATCCTTTTGTCTAGAATCAACACCATATGCACCAACATGAAAAATATATTCTGGCTTAATCTGTTTTACGCAATTGTCTATTGAAACGGAATCTCTTAAATCAATCAGATGGATGTCAATATGCTTTTTTAATTCTTCAATTCTCCATAAATCGGATGATTCCCTAACTATAATGGATACATCGGCTTTTTCATTTACCATTTTTTGCACGACATGAGATCCAATGAATCCATTTGCTCCAGTAATTAAAACCTTTTGATTATAAAAATAATTAGTCTCTGCCATAAATTCCTCCATTGTTATTTTTCTGGATCAAGAGTTCTAGTGGGACTCTCCATGACTTTTAAACCTGTAAACTGATTCGGCCATTGGTCTAAATACTTTTGGTCTAACCATAGCTCTACTTCCACTTTGTTAAAACACCAATTAATACAATCCTTCTTCCATTTGTACAGGCATTCTAGTGCGATTTCATCTCTGTTAAATCCTATTAGTCCAGCATCATACACACCATAATTCTTTTCTTCTTCAGTAGTAACTGGCCTCGTGAAAATTAAAAGAGAGTTCCCACGCTTCAATTCATCAAATAAGTTATTAAAATCTGTATAAATGCTGTTATCAACATTGGTATAAACAAGAGAATTTACTTGATAATTATTTTTAAATATATATGAAATAAAGGAAGGTTTTAATGTCCGGATATATTCCTCAGGGCTTCGAGTATCTTTGATGCTTAATAACTCGTTGCCTTCAAGATTTTTTAAATTTATAAGAAGGACATGATCTAAACTCAATTTGTAAAAGAAGGAATAGGTGCTCTCATCTAGACAGCAAATCCATAGTTGAAAATTGGGTGTATTCATCTTAAGGGAGTTAAAAAGTGCTAAACCTTGTTCAAGAGATTCTTTCCCAATAATTGTACATAGGTTATTTTTTCCTTTATCAGCTGACAAATTTATTTCAAGGTTAAAATAATTTCTTATATGATTATCTTTTATACTCTTTTCTTGAACGAAGTTACTGTCCACTTCTTTTATTTTATTCATCATTGCTATTGAGGCATTTATATAGGGAATATAAATATGCTTAGTGACGTCATCTCTGCAGTTCATTACATAATTACAAATATCAAAGACATTGCCATCATAGTATTTAAACCCATAAAAATGGAAAAATATTATTTTTTCATTATTTATAAATATATCTTTGTCTTTTTTAATAACTGCACTTTCTATTAACCTGTAATTTATGATATAAGGAGTAAGATTGACACCTACATTCTCAATAATACCAATATTCTGAAATCTTACAGGCCAATCATTTGCATATACCTGGTCGCTCCAACGTCCTTTTTCCCATCTGTCAAAACACCATTCTATAAGCTTCTTTCTAAACCAATGAAGGCATACCATCGAATATTCATCTCTTTTAAAACCCATAAAACCGGTATTATAGATGCCGTTCGTATCGCCTAATATACTATGTTCGTTTAGCCATTTTTCGGCTGTTAACGTAACAGAGTATTCTCCCCATTCGGTAAAAATAGGTTCTGGATTCGAAAAAAAGAAGGTATCACCGTCCAGCCATACAATATGATCGATTTCTTCGAATTGTTTTAATAGATATATACATACCGACGCTTTAGAGGTCCAAATATATTCCTTGTCATTTCGAGAGCCTTTTACCGAAAGTAATTCTTTGTCTTCCTTTTCAATCTCTTCCAAACTTATTATAGATGCATGAGTTAGATTCATTTTCTCAAATAATTTTTTTGCTTCTTCATGAAGACATATCATAAAAAAATGAAAATCTTTATCATGTTGTTCAATTGAGTTGTATAATAATAAACCTTTATAGGCGTAATCCTTACTAAACGTTGAGCAATAATAATGTTTCAACTGTTCAAACTCCTTTCAAGTTTAAATTTTAGTCTGCAGCTTAGGTATCCCTTAAATTGTTAACTAATGGTAAATATAACGGTAATCGAAAACGTTCTTTTTCTTTATCGACTCTTCATTTTTAGTAAATTCATCCCAAGCTGTTAAAATTACAACATGATCAACCATTGAAAGCAGTGATGATAAGTTAGGAGAATATTGAATAGGAAAGCCATTTGCCTCTTTAAACTCTTCGTTTGCCATAGGATCATAGGCGATGATATTTGTGTATCCTTTTTGAAGTAAACCTTGAATTATAGCTTTTGCCGGTGTATCCCTAATGTCATTTGAATTTGGCTTAAATGCTAACCCGAGGATTCCTATATTTTCATTCTTTTCAACTTTTCTTTCTATATCAATGACAACAAATTCTTTAATGGCTTCATTTACTTTTAGGGTACTTGTTAATAGTTCTGGTGTGTAAGAATTCTTTAAGGACTGACTAACTAAAGCCATCGTATCTTTAGGAAGGCAGTAGCCGCCAAATCCACAACCCGGGAATACATAAGATGACATATTAGCTGGTGCGCCACTCCACCTTCTATCAAGATGTAAGACCTGAAAGGCTCTTTTTATATCAATATTTCCGATAGACCTAGCGATTAGTGACTGTTCATTTGCGAAACTGATAAGAGTAGCCAGCATCGTGTTAGATAAATACTTAATAAATTCAGCAGTATTTAAAGAAACCTGGTAAATCGGGGCATTAAAAATTTGGTATATCGTTTCGAGTATCCGTCCACTTTTATCATCCTCCTGGCCAACAACAATACGATCTGGATTCATAAAATCGTCCCAAGCATATCCTTCTCTTAAAAATTCAGGATTATTGGTTAGGCCAATTTCAACTCCAACCTTAAAACCTAAATTTTCCAGATATGGTTTAATCTTTTCACTTGTTGTGGATGGAGGAATAGTCGATTTGATCACTAATACTTTAAACTCAGGCTTTTTTATATAGCCTGCTACATTTTTAATTGCTTCGAAGATATATCCCAAATCCGCACTACCATCTTTTTTGCTCGGGGTTCCCACACAAAGGAAGATAACTTCACTGTTGATTACAGCTTCCTGTAAATCATCTGTAATCGTAAAACCTTTATTAAAGTGCTTATTTAATTTTTCATTAAGATTAGGTTCATAAAAGGGAATCTTACCATTTCTTAATTGCTCCTTCTTCTTTTGATCAATATCAAAACCGTAAACACGATACCCTTTCTCGCTAAATCCTAAAGCCGTGGTCAATCCAACAAATCCAAGGCCAATTACAGTAATCAATGAATTTCACCCTCTTCCTTCAAAAAGGTTAGAAAGCGATCGATACCTTCAACAATTGATATTGCTGGGGAATAGTTTAAAAATTTTCTTGCCTTTGAAATATCAGGACATCTTCTTAATGGATTATGTGTTAGATAGCTCTTTTCTTCCGATTCTTTAAATTCTATAGACTGATTAAAACCAAAAATTGCTGAGCCTGCATCCTTATAAATCTGGGCTAATTCTTTTATTGAAATTTCAGGTGTATCTATTCCTATATTAAAGTAGTCAAATGGTTCATATAGTAGCGCCTTTAAATAACCAGTGATTGCATCTGTAACATAACAAAATGTTCGAGTTGGTTTTCCGTCGGAGTGCATAATCAGTTTTTTATTCTCAATAATAGCTTTTGCAAAGTCAGCAGGCACCCTTTTATCATTAAGTCTCATTCCGGGACCATAATTATTAAATGGTCTGACAATTGAAATGGGCATACCAAATTTTTCGGCGTATAAGTAACATAGCGTCTCTCCGAATCGTTTTGCCTCATCATAGCATGCGCGTGGTCCTATCATTGCCACATTTCCTCTATACTCCTCGGAAGTCGGAATGTAACTCGGAAATGGATCACCATAAACTTCACTGCTGGAGAAAAACAAGAACCCTTTAATGCTTTTATCCTTATAAAAGTCTAACAAAGCTCTTAGTCCAAATACATTAGCATCTAAGGTTTCAAGAGGATATTTTCTATAAAAGGTTGGCGAGGCAATCGAAGCCATGTGGATAATAAAATCAACATCGTTAATTTTATTAGTATCAAATAATGAAAACTGAGTAATATCAAAAATGTATAATTCAATCTTTGGATTTAATTTCCTTAAATCTGTAATCCATTTGGGTTTTCCTAGTTTAAAATTGTCAATTCCAATAATCTTTTTAATACCAAGTTGCGCTGAATAATTAGATAAAAATGACATGAAATAGTAGCCTAAGAATCCGGCACAACCCGTTATGAGGATTGATGAATCCTTAAGTTTTTCTATTTCTGTCTGATCAAGATTATTAAATATATATTGAAGATCTGACTGATAGATATTGTGTTTTTCATATAAATCCAAGTTATCTACCTCCACATTCACTCTTTTTAATAAAACGATTGCACCAATTACAGAGGCATACACTAAAAACTGTTGTTCTTAATTATTTTTATCCCATATTTTCCATGGAGCTTTATTGGACTCCCACATTTCTTGTAAATATGTCTTATCCCGCAAAGTATCCATTGGATACCAAAAACTATTATGTTTATATGCCATTAATTGACCATCTTTAGCCAGGTTTTCTAAGGGCTCCTTTTCAAATATGGTTTGTTCACCGTTGTTCAGGTAATTAAATACTTCTGGCTGCAATACAAAAAAGCCAGCATTTATCCAACTGCCTTTTTCTGGTATTTTCTCTTGAAACTTCTCTACGTTCTGATCATTGGACAAGGATAAAACTCCAAACCTGCCTTGAGGCTGTGTAGTTGTTAATGTAGCCAGCTTCCCATGTAAGTGATGGAATTCTACTAATTCCTTAATATTTACATCACCTACTCCGTCACCGTAGGTCAACATAAAAGATTCATTACCAACATAATCCTGCACTTTCTTAATTCGGCCACCAGTCATTGTATTTAAGCCAGTGTCAACCAAGGTAACCCTCCAAGGTTCAACCGAATTCTGGTGAATAATAAATTCATTTCCCTTCTTAAAATCAAATGTTAAATCAGAATTATATAGGTAATAATTTAAAAAATACTCCTTGATTACATGGCTCTTATACCCTAAACAGATAATAAAGTCGTTATAACCATAACTAGAGTAAAGCTTCATGATATGCCATAAAATGGGTTTGTCACCAATCTCTATCATAGGTTTCGGCTTTAAATGGGTTTCTTCACTTATTCTTGTGCCAAACCCTCCAGCTAAAATTAAGACCTTCACATTTTTCTCTCCTATCCTGACATTCTGCTTCTTGAATAAACATCTATTAGTTGCTATGTCAATTTCTTAATAACATATTCTTTATTTTCAAAATTGTTTAGGCGTATACAACATTCAAAAACGCATTTTAGAAAGGAAAGTTAAAATGAGACTTACTTGAAACGGGAAAAAGTATTTAAGAAGTACATGAGAGGTTTAGGGTAAACTGACAAACAATGTTAGTGTAGTCAAAGTTATAGACAAAATTGATCAAAGCGCTTTTTTAAATCATGAATAATTTCAACGGGCTGTTTATTTGTTGTGTCATAGAGATATTTTTTGTTTGGCAAAAAGTTTTCAAGTTTGTTTTTTAAATATAAAGATCCTTTTATTAAATAATCATCCCCCCTTTGATTTAATCGACTAATAATCATATCATCATCTGCCCGTAATACCACATAATGAATTTTTACATTTAAATCCGATAAGTGCTTATATAACCACTCTAACTCACTTTCAACAACATAATCGATAATTACATTAATGTTATTTTCAAGAAAGTTCTTTGTTAATGAGAGAATATTTTTCCATATAATAGCTAACATTTCTTCCCACGGAGGTAGTTTTTTTCCTCCGAACATTAATTTGATTAAGTCACCTTCTATTACTGCAGCATTTTCTAACTCCTGGGCAAGTGCCTTTGTAACTGTCGATTTACCTACACCATATGGACCTGAAATAATATATATGGAGCTATTGTTTCTATTATTCATATTAAGTTTCCTTTCCAGAACCTAGTTAATAGGGAATTAAGGATTTCTATAAAGATTATGCGTATACATATCTTCTTGTGCTATGCTATGTAGACAAATTCAAGTTTTGTATAAAAAAAGACCCCCAACCAAATTGGTTGAGAGCCCTTAAAACGCCTCAAATGTTTGTTCAACAACATTTGTAGAGTTTTAACCAATTGAACCTTCCATCTCGAATTTAATCAGACGGTTCATTTCAACTGCATATTCCATTGGTAATTCTTTTGTAAATGGCTCAATGAAGCCCATTACGATCATTTCTGTAGCTTCTTGCTCAGAAATACCACGGCTCATTAAGTAGAATAATTGCTCTTCAGATACTTTTGAAACTTTCGCTTCGTGCTCAAGAGAAATATTGTCGTTTAAGATTTCGTTGTATGGAATTGTATCAGAAGTTGATGCATTATCCATAATTAACGTATCACACTCGATATTTGAACGTGATCCAGCTGCTTTACGACCGAAGTGTACGATACCACGGTACGTTACTTTACCACCATGTTTAGAAATAGATTTCGAAACAATTGTAGAAGAAGTATTTGGAGCTAAGTGAATCATTTTAGCACCAGCATCTTGGTGTTGTCCTTTACCAGCAATTGCAATAGAAAGCGTAAGGCCACGAGCACCTTCACCTTTTAAGATAACTGCAGGATACTTCATTGTTAATTTAGAACCGATGTTACCATCAATCCATTCCATAGTTGCATTTGCTTCACACACAGCACGCTTCGTAACTAAGTTGAACACGTTATTCGCCCAGTTTTGAATTGTAGTGTAACGGCAGTAAGCATCTTTTTTAATGATGATTTCAACTACTGCAGAGTGAAGTGAGTTTGTTGTATAGACAGGAGCTGTACAACCTTCAACGTAGTGTACATGTGCGCCCTCATCAGCAATAATTAGTGTACGCTCAAATTGACCCATATTTTCCGAATTAATACGGAAATAAGCTTGAAGTGGCGTATCTACTTTAACACCTTTTGGTACGTAGATGAATGATCCACCAGACCAAACAGCTGAGTTTAATGCAGAGAATTTGTTATCTGTAGGCGGAATTACTTTACCAAAATGCTCTTTGAAAATTTCTTCATGCTCACGTAACGCTGTATCTGTATCAGTAAATAAGATTCCAAGATCAGTTAAGTCTTGTTTCATGCTGTGGTAAACTACCTCAGACTCATACTGTGCAGATACTCCAGCTAAATACTTTTGTTCTGCTTCAGGAATACCTAATTTATCAAAAGTATTTTTGATTTCTTCAGGTACTTCATCCCAAGACTTTTCTGTTTTCTCTGATGGTTTTACATAGTAAGTAATTTCATCAAAGCGTAAATCAGACATGTCTCCACCCCATTGAGGCATTGGCATATCATAGAAATGTTGTAAAGATTTTAAACGGAAATCTAACATCCATTTTGGTTCATTTTTCATGCGTGAAATTTCTTCAACGATTTCCTTCGTTAAACCACGTTCTGAACGGAAAATCGATACGTCACGGTCATGAAAACCATATTTATAATCACTAATATCTGGCAAATTAGTAGACATTATTTTACTCCCTTCTAATAGAAGAGGAGGATTAAATACAGAAGATTATTCCTCTGATTTTAACCCCTTCTCCATCGCTTTCCATGCAAGTGTTGCACATTTAATTCGTGCTGGAAACTTTGAAACACCTTGAAGTGCTTCAATATCATCTAAATCGATTGATTCATCGTATTCTTTTCCAAGCATCATATCTGAAAATATATGAGCAAGCTGCAGGGCTTCCTCTATTTTTTTACCTTTAATTGCGTGAGTCATCATTGAAGCTGACGCCATTGAAATTGAGCATCCTTCACCGTCAAAACGAGCATCTGATACAATTCCATCATCAACCTTTAAACGAAGCTCAATGCGATCACCACAAGTAGGGTTATTCATGTTTATTGTTACATCGTTTTCTGATATTGCTCCTACCCCTTTGTTACGGGGGTTTTTATAATGGTCCATTATCACGCGACGATATAATGCATCTAGATCAATGTTTCGATTAATAGACATCGCTGAAATACTCCTTCGTTTTAACTAATCCTCTTACAAAAGCATCTACATCTTCTTTTGTATTATACAGATAAAAACTTGCACGAGCAGTAGCAGATACCTTTAACCATCTCATTAATGGCTGTGCACAATGATGGCCAGCTCGAACAGCAATTCCTTCAACATCTAATACAGTTGCAACATCATGTGGATGCACATCTTCCACATTAAATGTTACTAGCCCTGCACGATGCTTCGGCCCATAGATTGTTACACCTTTTACAGTAGATAACTGTTCAAGTGCATAATTCGCAATCTCATGTTCATGCTTTTCGATATTATCCATACCGATTTCAGTTAAGAAATCAATAGCAGCTCCTAAACCAACTGCACCAGCAATGATTGGAGTTCCACCTTCAAATTTCCATGGCAGTTCTTTCCAAGTAGAATCTTGTAAGTCAACGAAATCAATCATTTCCCCACCAAATTCAATAGGTTCCATGTTTTCAAGAAGCTGTTTTTTACCATAAAGTACACCAATACCTGTAGGAGCACACATTTTATGACCAGAAAATGCGTAAAAATCGCAATCTAGGTCTTGAACGTCGACCTTCATATGAGGAGTACTTTGTGCACCATCAACAAGCATGATTGCTCCATTTTGATGAGCAATTGCTGCAATCTCTTTAACAGGGTTAATTGAACCAAGTACATTTGAAACGTACATAATCGCAACTATTTTTGTATTTGAGTTAATTGTAGCTTTTGCTTGCTCTACGCTGATTGAACCATCTTCTTCTAATGGTATATATTTTAATGTTGCGCCAGTAGCTTTAGCAACCTGTTGCCAAGGTATAATGTTACTGTGATGTTCCATATAAGAAATCACAATTTCATCTCCAGCTTTTAAGTTCATTCTTCCGTAGCTAGCAGCAACTGTATTAATTGCAGTAGTTGTACCTCTAGTAAAAATAATCTCTTCAATTGATGATGCATTAATAAATTTACGAACTTTATCACGAGCTCCCTCGTATGCATCAGTAGCTTTTGTTCCTAGAGTGTGTACACCTCTATGAACGTTAGAATTATATTCTTTATAGTAGTTAGCAACAGCTTCTATTACTTGAACAGGTTTTTGTGAAGTTGCAGCACTATCCAGATATACTAAAGGATGTCCATTTACTTCTTGATTTAATATCGGAAAGGCTTCACGGATTGCTTTAACATCCATTACTTAACCTTCCTCTCGATAACATCAACAAGCATTTTTTTAACTTCTTCAATTGGTAATTCCGAAACTACAGGTGCTAAGAATCCGTGAATAACTAAGCGCTCTGCTTCTTTCTTCGGAATACCGCGACTCATTAAGTAGTACAGTTGAGTTGGATCTACTTTACCAACAGAAGCAGCGTGACCTGCCATAACATCGTTTTCATCAATTAATAGAATTGGGTTCGCATCTCCACGAGCTTTTTCGCTTAGCATTAATACACGTGAAGTTTGTTGTGCATTAGACTTAGAAGCGCCGTGTTCAATTTTCCCAATACCATTAAAGATTGAAGTAGCAGCATCTTTTGATACACCATGTTTTAAGATCCAACCTTCAGATCCTTTACCAAAGTGAATAATGCTTGTTGTAAAGTTTTGAGTTTGCTCACCACGGCCTACAGTAACCATTTTCATGTCACCGAAAGAACCGTCTCCAATTAGGTTTGTAACATTTTCGAAAACTGAGTTTCCATCGTTCATAAGGCCAAGTGCCCACTCGATTTTGCTATCGCGACCAGCGTGACCACGACGAACAACATAAGCAGTAACACCTTTAGCTAAAGTATCAACAGCACCATAACGAACTTTTGCATTGTCTAATGTAATTACTTCTGTAACAACGTTAACAACAGCCGCATCTAAATCAGCAGATGTAGAAACATAGTTTTCAACATAAGTAACTTCACTGTTTACATCTGCAACAACTAAAACGTGGTTATATGCAGGTACGTTTTCACCATCTACAACAAAAATTGATTGGATTGGTTTTTCTAATACAACATTTTTAGGGATGTATAAGAAAGCTCCACCATTTACTAATGCTGCATGTAAAGCGATTAATTTATTTTCATCGACTTTTACAGCCTCTGTCATAAAATATTTTTTCACAAGATCTTCGTGATCTTTAATCGCTGTGTGTAAATCTACGAATACTACACCTTTTTCTTTTGCTTCAGAAGAAAGAGAGTGATATACAGCAGAACCATTATATTGTACATAAACTGATTGATCAGTGTCTTCATTTATTAAAGATGTTACTGACTCTGGTAATTGATCTTTTGTAGGAACATTTCCAGCTGTAACATTAAATTCTTTTCCAAAGAAATCCCATTTAGAGATATTTGTTTTATCTGGCTTTGGAAGAGAAAGTGATTCAGCTTTTGCTAGTGCATTTAAACGGAACTCTGTGAAATATGCAGGTTCATTTAGCAGTGCAGAAAGCTGCTTAACTGTTTCTTGACTAAATGGAATTGTAGTACCAGTTGTCATGAGAATCCCTCCTATCCGATTAAGCTTCTTGCCCAACAGTCTCGTCTTCGATACCTAACTCTTGTTTAATCCAGTCATATCCTTCAACTTCTAAACGTGCAGCTAATTCAGGACCACCTGATTTTACAATACGACCTTGCATCATAACGTGAACGTAGTCAGGAGTAATGTAGTTTAATAAGCGTTGGTAGTGAGTGATGATTAAGCAACCAAACTCTTCTCCACGCATTTCGTTAACACCTTTAGAAACTACTTTTAACGCATCGATATCTAAACCTGAGTCAATTTCGTCAAGAATAGCAATTTTAGGTTGGATCATCATCATTTGAAGAATCTCATTACGTTTTTTCTCTCCACCTGAGAAACCTTCATTTAAGTAACGTTGAGCCATTTCTGGATCCATTTCTAAGAATTCCATGTTTTTATCTAATGTACGGATAAATTTCATTAATGAAATTTCATCGCCTTCTTCGCGACGTGCATTCACTGCAGAACGTAAGAAATCTGCGTTTGTTACACCGCTAATTTCACTTGGGTATTGCATAGCAAGGAAAAGACCAGCTTGAGCGCGCTCATCAACTTCCATTTCTAAAACATCGTTGCCATCAAGCTCGATGCTACCACCGATTACCTCATATTTAGGATGACCCATAATAGCAGAAGATAAAGTTGATTTACCTGTACCATTTGGTCCCATGATTGCGTGAATTTCTCCACCTTTTACTTCAAGGTTTACACCTTTTAAAATTTGCTTTCCTTCAATTGCTACTTGAAGGTCTTTTATTTTTAATGTAGAAGCTCCCATTTTACACCCTCCATAATATTACATAAAAATTCTATAAAATAGAAAATGGCTATTTTAAGTTCATTCTCATTTTATTCTCATTCTAATCTTAAAGCAATTAAAAAGTATTTTCAAGTTGTGCACTATTTTACCAAAAAAATTTTATTTCTTGTAACTTTTTTTCGCAAAAAAAGAATAAATAGAGATACTATATATATATAGGAAATAAAAAATCTAATATCACAACTAAAAAAGAGGGGAATTTAATGTCTAAAACAACTAAGCTTCCACCAGATCAACAAAAATTTGCGATTAATCAACTACAAACGTATTTTTTACAGGAAAGGGACGAAGAATTAAGTGAATTAAGTTCGGTGTTGCTTTTAGACTTTATATCACAAAAACTTGGACCGATGTTTTACAATAAGGGAGTTGAAGACTCACAAAGATTTATGTCCGAACGTGTGGAAGATCTTTATGCTTTATTATTAAAAGAGCAGATTGAAGATTAAGTTGTTTTAGTAAACTTCTTTGCTTTTAGTTTTTAACGACCTTAGCACACACTTTTTTATCGTACATACTTAATTTTAGATTATTCAATATTTATATAGTTGTTCAACTTATTCTTATATTGTCAAAACAAATAAATGTTTTCATACAGACTCTACCATTATTTACGAAAAGGTTTAATTTCATTAATCAAATTTATTAAATAAATAAGAAAAGAAAGAAAAGAACCTTTTTTATAATGAAGGTTCTTTTCTTAACGCTGTTGAAAAACAAACTTGTTAATTAATTATCAAATTTT
>NZ_NTZO01000004.1 GCF_002559405.1 Bacillus sp. AFS001701
AGCTAACAAATTTGTTAGCTTTTAAACTTTATTTTTAATTTTTTTCACTTGCATTGCAACAAATAGGATAAATACTTGATTACAAAAGGATATCTTAATCCTTTTTTAAACTATTAATATAGTTAAAAGCTTATGCTACAAGGCCATTTTTTACCAACAAATTTAATTATATTTCCATGGAATTGATAACTAATTTTTTCACGTTCTTATTCAACTAAACTGCCATTTAGTTTAAGTGAAATCTTTCACAAATAATCTTAAATCAGTATTCTACTCTTAACGTTTCCCCCACGTCAAGCCCTTTATATAAAACTTTCTTTAACCAGCCTTGTGATTAGCATTATCTTATATGGGTATGAACTACCCTTATGCTTGATATAGATAACAACCAGTTATGGTGTTGAGTGATAAATGTTCTTACACTTCTTCTTCAAGAGTAGTATGATATTGGCAGTATAATCTTAAATAAAAGTAAGGATTTAATGATTCTCTTCCTAATTAAGAAAAAATTTTTCCCATATTTTTAATGATAAAATTGATCTAAAAATAAAATGAGCTGATTCTATTATCAGCTCATTACATTCTTATGTTAAATTATTTTATATCTTCTTTCTTTACCAGAGGGAGCTTCTAACTTCCCTTCGCTCACTAATTCTCTCATGATTTGAACTAATTCTCCCATATCACCACCAACTTCTTTTAAGATTGAACGTAACCTAGTATCACTTGTACTACTGATAAAATTCCAAACTAGTTCCTTCTTTGTGGGTGGCACATTGGGTATTGGCAATGGGTAGTTTTGTTTTTGTTGCATGCTTTTTGAAGTGATAAGTTGCTCAATTATTGCATCTACTTCACTTTCTGTTGGAGCGACAAGACAGCTTTGTATACGCATAAAGTTTTCCTTACCTTCTAATTGAGCAACACTATCACCCTTTCCCATAAGTACGAATGGTGGCTTTCCATCCAGCACGGTTTTGTAATCATGCATAGTAGTAAGTCTAAATACAACTCGACTTGGGAGATTTGCTTTGACTAAACCTGATACCACATCAACTGATGGTCTTTGAGTGCATATGCACAAAAAAATCCCCGCAGCTCGGCTCTTTTGTGCTAATAAACAGACGTATTTTTCAATTGATTTATCATATAGAAAAAGGTCTGCATATTCATCTATTATGACAACGATGTTCTTTATAATATGCCCTTTCTTACGATAATGACTAATATTGCGAACTTTTTCTTTTTTAAATAATTCGTATCGTTTTTCCATTTCAAGTACTAACGAATTTAATAAATTAATTGCTTTAGCTGATTTTGTTATTACTTTTTCGACAAGTGGTAAATCTTCAAATGGTGTAAATTCAACTTGTTTCGGATCAATTAAATAGAGTAACAGTTCATCAGAACTCTTTGTTAAATGAAAGAAAATTAGTAATGTAGTTAAAAATACACTTTTACCACTGCCAGTCGAACCAGCTACGTGGAGAAAATGAATTCTGTAGCAAAACAAGGAGTTTCTAAAGAACTGGCAAAAGCATTTGCGGAATTTAAAAACAAAAAAAGTGGAATAAAAATAATATCTAAGAAAATTAATAAAGCTAGTAAATAGGGAATCCTACTTACTAGCTTTATTTTTATTTAAATATGTATTTTTGTAATTCTTTAATATTTTGTATCTTTCATTACTTTATGTAATCCCTTAGAGACTAGTTTAAAAAGATTCATTTGTAAATAATTACAGTATGTGAAATTTCTCTTATTCCTAAGTTTGAAGATATATATAATCCACCTAAACTTTGTTCAGCCATTTGAACTAAGCATTTTGTAATTTCTCCACAACCATAAACATTTGCACGAGCAGGTGATTCTGGGCCCTAATGAACTTCAAATTAAGTTGCTATTTCATTTTTCTGTTAATCAATTGCTGATAATTTAGTTCAACTGTTGACTTTTCCATTTACAAACTATCAAACTTTTATTTTTTTCTGGAATGAGTGGAAAAATGAACATAAAAAAGAGACTCTTCTTTTTTGAGCCCTTTATACCTTCGATTTAAAAAATTATCTAGAATACCCACCTAAACTTTGTTCAGCCATTTGAACTAAACGTTTTTTGAATTAGTATTCTAAAGAAATACGATAAAACGCTTCTCAAGAATCTGTTCCTATCACTGTATATCAGTAGCTTCCTCCATTATAGAACCCTTTTGATTTAAGAGCTTTATTTCCTTGGAAAAGCAATCTGTTTTAATAGTCATTTCTATTTCTCTAACGAACGATAAGCCGTTTACGAGAAATTCCCCATATTAGGCAATATCTTTAATGGGTGTTCCATTGGCAGAAAATTAAAATCCAAATTAGTGGAATATTATTAAGTTGATATCAAGTATAAAAACTAGATCATTTTTATTTTTATCAATATCGTCTTAATATATATATAACTTACCAAAGATATTATCTTCGAATTTATGTATTTCGTTATCCTATTTAAAACACTCACGTCATATATTTTATCATATATAATGACATATATTATTTTAACAATATACACATATATCATATTTTCAAATTCGTTAGCAAATTATATATATACATATAACTTGCTAACGATATTACATTCGCAATACTTAACTTTCTTGTTATCTTATTTAAAAACAAAGACATCATATTTATTATCATATATAATGACATATATCACTATAACAAAATATACATATATTATATTTTTATATCCGTTAATATTGTTATGTTATATAAATACATATAAATTGATATCAATATTATATTCAAAATATTTATTAACATTTATATATTACGATATATGTTATCATATACAATATCATATTATTAAATTCAATCTCGTTATCAATTTTAAGGTATACGTATACCTTAAAATTGGTATTAAATTCGTCGTATTTATATAAACCATCTCATTTATTTTATATGTAATATTATTTTTAGGAAATCCACATCAGGCGTATTTTCAAATTCGATCTAGAAAGATCAATATTGTCATATTCATTAAAATATATGACATATTTTGAGATTAAAATGTTCTTATGTCATACTGTCGATTTAAAAAGATCATTATTAATTTACTATACATATTACTCAACATTAGTATTCTAGTTAAAATATATATCAACACAATTTTTAGAAAGTTCAATTCTCAGAAAGGAATTTGTCTCTAAAACTAGAAATCTACTAATTGAACTTTGTAAATCAATTAGATTTTCAATAATAACAACAACCATAACATACGTGTTACTATATATAATGACATATGTTATAATGATAAATCATATACAGTCTAGGTTTTGATTAAAATCTTATATGAACTTAGTAGAAAGATAATCAATGTTCCATTCATTTTTTTAGTCTTATTATTTTTTTTGAAAGAGGTGTTAACCTTGACAGCTAAAATTGTCACATTTGGTATCAGTAAAGGTGGTTGCTCTAAATCGACTAGTAGTGGCATTACATCCTATTTATTAAGTAAAGAGGAGAAAGTGCTGGCTATTGACATGGATGGTCAAGGGAACTTAACTAGTTTCTTAACCGGAGAGTATGACATCTGCAGCGTGTTTGAGGAGAAGAGCATTTTAGAAGCGATCTTAAACGAAGATGCACGTTCTTACATAATTAAAATTAAAGAGAATCTAGACTTAATCCCCTCGAATGATTTTCTAGCAACTTTACCTAGAAGAATGTATGAAAAGGGTTTAAAGTTAGACGCACTACAAAAAGCACTAGAACCTGTAATGGAAGATTATGACTGGATCATTATTGATACGCCGCCAGCGTTATCCGAACAAACTGTTTTGCCGTTAAGTACATTCTCCGAAGCTGGTAGCTACGCAGTTGTCATGTTTGATGGCTCCATGTTTGCTTATTACGCGATTCCAAAGTTTTTGGAGATCATTGAAGGAGCAAAGGAAAGATACAATCCAACCTTAGAAACATCTGGCATTTTGTTCTCTTTGATCGATGCAAGGGCGAAAGAAAATGATGTGATGGAAGAAGCTATTGAAGAAGATTATCCTGGTCTAAAATTCCATTCTATTATTCGAAGAAAAGCCGCTACTAGACGTTTAGCCATTACAGGTTTTGAGGAAAATGCAGAATTAAAAGCAGCATTAGAATACTATATCCCCTTTGTGAAGGAGTTGAAGGAACGTGTCCACAAAAATCAACCTCAAAGATAAAATAAAAAAACCGAATGCTACTCAAACCTTCTTTAATTCATATGATACTGACACGGTTGATGATAAGATTGACGAAAAAGTCGATATCAAAGAAGGGTTAGAAAACAAAAACATAATTGATAACAACAATGAAAACATTGATATAAACAATAAAAACAACGACAATGACATAAAAAATGAAACATATGTCAATAATGACAATGATGTTGTTGTTAATGTTAAAATTGAAGATGAAGAAGATGACTATCTTCGTAATCTCGCTTCAGGAAAAAAGACTTTGAAGAAAAAAGAGAAGAAAGTTTTTACTTCATTTTATATGGATCCCGACTTGGCCACTGAAGTGGATAAGATTGCCGCTAGAGGACAAAAAGGAGACAAATCAAAACTTATTAACCAGGCTTTACGAAAATTATTAGAAGACTATGGCGTATTGTAATCTATTAATTAAAAAAATGAAAAACTAAGAACTATACAATCATTCTATTTATTAATCCTACACAATTCAACGATCTGGGTTTATGAATGAACTCAATAAGCAAGAAAGCTGGTCATAACAGATCAGCTTTTTTATTTTTGCTCAGAAAGCCACTTAGTAAAACATAGAATTTCCTTTCCTAGTTGACTAATAAAAATTGAGTAGTATCAAAAAAGTATTACTTAAGTATTACTAGACAATTGAATAAGTGTTACAAAAGTGTTATTATTTGAACATAAGGTAAATAAATCCAAATTAGGAGATGATTGTCAATGAAGTTTAAGATAGCTTCGCTGGATGCTGGAAATGATAGTTTAAAAGGTTTTATCGGAGGACTTTCTGAGGAAAATCGTATTTACATACCAAATGTGATTAAAAGAATGGATTCACGTTCAATGTTGTCAGATGAAAATGATCCAATTGAAGAACTACACGTTCATGTCACCTCTAGGGCTTTAAAAGAATCTGCAATTTATGCGGTTGGTAATTTAGCAGCAAAAGAAGTAAATAACGATGTCATATCTTCTCGTGTTAAAAAAGGAGATTCTGAACAAACTATCATTCTACTTCTTACCGCTCTTGCATTAGATGCAGCAAAAAATTCAGATAAAGATGTAATAAACGTTAAATACTTATTGAGTACAGGGTTACCATTAGATGAGGTTAAGGATGATGAAAATGCACGGATTAACTTTAAGAAAAAACTAACAGAAAGTATGCATGAAGTGAAATTCGAACAAACTCCTGGAGGATTAAAAGGAAAAACAGTTCGTATCGAGTTTGAGGATGTTATTGTCAGTATCGAGGGTTATGCAGCGATGATCAATCTAACGATGGATGATCATTTTAATAAAAAAAATCAAGAACTCATGTCTAAAAATCTATTAATCACAGACATTGGTGGAAATACTAGAGATAAGGCGATTATCCGAAATGGAAAAATTGATAATGAAAGCTCTGAAGGTGATATTGCTGGAATCGGTAAATACCTTGATTTAATCAATAAAGATTTAGACCGTGAATACAGAAAAACCATTTTTAAATCAAGACGTCAGCTTGTAGAAAACATTGTACGTGAGAATGATCCATTTATTATTAAGCCTGATGGGAAACCTGTATCAATTAAAACGACTGTCAATAAGTATCTAAAGACTTTCGCTCAATTGCAATACAATGATATCGTTAGCACATGGGATAATGTTGGCGATTTAGATGAAGTTTACATAGTAGGTGGTTCTGCAGCAATCATTCGCGAACAATTAGAAATTTTAAATAAAGAAGGAAAAGGGTATGAACTACATTTTTTAGAAGCAGATGAGAGTGTTTGGAGCATTGCAAAAGCATATTTCAAAATCTTATATATCGTTTCTAAAAATAAAGGGATTGAACTGTCGTTACAAAAAGTAGGTGTTTAATGCGTGTCCAGTAAAAAACTATTAGAACCTGGAAAAACATTTTCCGTTAAGCTCCCTGTAGAGATAAGTGATGAAACATTAAAGTTTTTAAATGGATTAGAGAAACGTAATTCAAAAATATTAAGTCTTCTTGATGCAGCAGCAAAAAAAGCAAATGAAGAATTAAATAGTGATGAGTTACATGTACGTTTAGACTATAAACTTACAACAGAAGACAGGAAGTTATTAGATGATCCGGTTATCCAAAAATCAATATCTGCATTCATTGCAATGTTGATCGGAAGTAAAAATACCATCCAAACACAAAGACTCTATCCAACTAATCATAATGAACATACAAATGAAAAGGATACGAATGAAGATTTTTCTGATTTTGCAGGTATGCTTGATTTTGAGTAAACATTAATTAAGAATAAAGAAAATAGTTAAAAATTAGACCTTATTCAAAGATTACTTGCTTTTCTTTTCATTAATAGAAAAATAGCCGATTCCTATTTTCTTTATTATAGGAATCGGTTTTTTTATTATTGATAAGCCTAATGTAAACTAGGTTTATATATAAATACAACATTATTAACATATAAGTTAAAGTATATGTCAACAATGACTTTATTGTTGTTATTGGCACTGACATTAAAAATGATAATTATCTTCGAATTTCTTCTTGGAAAAAGACTTCAAAGATAAAAGTGAAATAGGTTTTTACCTCATTCTAAATAGACCCGGACTTGTAAGTCATATTTTCCACAATGACTAAAATCTTGTTACCATTTCTTGATGTCTTGCACTTGCTTGGAATGCAACCTCTGAAGCGTACATATTACTCTACCAAGCATAGATTCTCTCATAATAATAAGCTGATTATAAGTTCAAAATCATTTCATTAACATTAAAGATACTAGTAGTATGCTCATAAAAAAAAAACAAACCACCATTTATAAAAATTGGTGGTTGCTAGCATGAAAAATATTCCTTAAAAATTTTAATCTTCAAGCTTATCCATGTTTTCCAGATTCTTATGTTGTTTATCCTTTCCAACATGAGTATAACTAGAGGTAATTTCACTTGATGTATGCCCTAATTGGGTTTGGAGTCCAATTAAGTCTTTATTAGCAGTCCAATGCTTTGTAGCAAACGTATGACGTAATTTATGTGGAGTTAATCGTTTATTTGCATTAAATGCTTTCGAATATTTTTCAACTAAATCTTGAATCGATCTGGTAGAAAGGGGAGAGTAACTTCCTTTATATCTAGTGAAAAATACATGCTTTTCATCTGCAGCACAACCATAATTTTCAGTTCTAGTATGTAAGTATTCTTTTAATTCGTCCATTGATCTTGGATTTACAGTAACATATACTTTTCCTGATTGACCCTTACGATAAACCCCTAACAGGTTTTCCTCAAAATTTATATCTTCTAATTGTAAAAATGTTAATTCAGATAAGCGTAAACCGCTGCCTAAGAAGAGTGATAGGATAGCCAAATCTCTATATTTATCTCTTAAGAAAAATCTTAATTGAATAGTCGAGAGGGACTTTTCATATTCAGCCGCAACAAAATCTAAAAAACGTAAATCTTCGTTCCCTTTATATATCTTTTGTTCAAAAGAATCTGCACGTTTTACAGGGTCAGTACTTACCTTAGTTGTTTCAATTTTTGCAAATACATTGCGATAAAAAAAAGGTTCTTTTGTTATTGGATCTTCGGACTTTTGAGTAAGATAATTAAACAAACTCTTCAAAGCACTTATTCTTCGATTAACTGTTCGCGGCTCATATTTCCCTTCTAAATAACCCTGAAACTCTTCAGCTTCTTGTAATGGTAAATCTGCAAGAATAGAGAAAGGTATATCAGCTGGTGAATTAATTTGAACATTTAACTTTTCAAACTGCTCTAAAACCCAAGAGTTATCTAATAAGAAATTAAAAAACAGTTTATAATCATTTGAATAATTAAATAAAGTAGTAGCTGATCGTTTACGATTTCTTTGAAAATATTTAAACACATAGGGTGGAAGAGAAGGGAGCAACACTTTTAATTGCTGAAGGTGTCTTGCTTGTTGTAGATTCTTAGTTTTAACTTCAAATTTTTCAATTTCCTTTAATGTAATAGGTGTATGACTCATAAAATCAGTCCTTCTTCATTACGTTTTTCGACAAAGTTCGCATATAATCCAATTTATACGCGAATTAATTAACAGAATTAGATTATTGGTTAGAATCATTAGATTGTAATAATATGTGTTTCGTAAATTTAGTGAAGTCTCCAAGATGGTTCTCAATGATTTTTTCTACAATTTCTAGGTTAACACTTTGATAATCATGCACTGCGATATTTCGAAATCCGACCATTGCTTTTAATTTATTTGAAAGATCTTGTGAGATTAGGGTGTTAGCTACTAAAATATCAAACGCATCACGACTAGATTGAGGAATTCCTAATTTATTTATCGCTACTAAGTGCATCGCTAAATCTATACAAGCTTCACAGGCTCTTTGAATATTTAAAATAATTGAATCTTGCTTCGTATAATCCTTAAGGTTTAATGGATTATTGTCATAAACTTCATTAATTCTGTTTATACAGCGTTCTATTGTTGATATTTTATTTAAAATAACTTGATTATTCATAAATAGAACCTCTTTTCTTGATATTGTTTAAGATTTCAATTCGTTCTTCATTCAATTTTGCATACATTTTTAGGGTTTGCATTTCAAATTTTTCTCTTCGATTATCATCTGAACAGTAAACTATTTTACCGTTATGAACAATTTCAGCCTGAAATACGGTTGAAGCATCGTTTAAATCAATTAAATCTACGTTTAAATTCAATATATTTGCTAATTCTTGAGACAATAAAAATCGTTCATAATTACTTATTTTGGTATCACTTAAGTATGCTAGATCCAGGTCACTATCTAGTCGCATTCGATTTTCAGCTGCTGAACCAAACAAAATTATTACATAGGGATTAATTTTTTTTATTAACACCTTTATTATTTCTTGTAGTTTTTCTTGAGGAATCATACAGATTTACCTCCTAAAATATGTAAATTATATAAATCATTATACCACATTTCAAATACTTTAAACTACTTCGCGTTTAATTGGAATTATATGCGAAGTTGTTTATTATTATCAATATTCATTATATAACGATTGGGATAGTTGCTGTAGTACTCCCCTCTCTTTTAACCGTAAAACTTCAATAGAATTTATTATTTAATACTCTACAAAAATCTGCTTTTCAAAAAATATAAAAAGAATTGAAAAACGAGCAGATCAAAGACTAGAATTTGAACGAATAAATACTTTAAATCAAGAAAAACCAACATTTTTACTTCTTTGTAAGCGAGTATATGTTGAATAGCCGGCAGTTGTAAAAGAAACTTAGGTAGCAACAGTTGCGGCTCCATTAAGTACAGCAGCTGACTATGCACCTACTTCATTTAGATAAGAAGGCTTATTTATGCTTGCTACAAAGTACTTTCATAAGCATCAATATATCCTTCAAACTTGTCGAGGGTTCTACTATTATTTCCAGAGCTTACTTTTCCAGTAATTTTTACATAGTTATGTGATCCCGAACCTAACGCTTGAACTATTTTCTAACTTTAAATAAATAGAGATATCTGAATTATTACAACATTACTTATTCAACTAAAATACTATAAGTTGAATGAAAAAAGGTAGCATGGTCGCCCACACTACCTTTTGAGTCGCTTTCTTTTAAAATTCTTAATAAATGTTAGATTACAAACCTAGTTCACTCTTTACAATCTCGAGCGTTTTCGTTTTATACTTACTTTTTGGTTTTGGTGCATTTTGTACTGAAGGATTTTGCATTAAATAGTTCTTTTCGACGAATGCAAAATCTTTTGCATCTACTTTACCATCAATATTAATGTCTGCATTTCGTTTGTTTGTTCCCCAATATGTCTGAATATACAGGGCGTCCATGACATCGATTACATCGTCTCCATTAACGTCTCCTCCAAGTAATTTAGGAAGATCAATCTTTTTATATTGACCCATCAATTCTCCGGAATCACTTAGCATGCCAATTTTGAAATCATAAAAACTTCTAAAGTGTCCCGGAACTTTTACAGTCATTCGGAGAGGTTTGTCAGTAAGTGCTAAATGTAAAGCTTCAATTTTTCCATACTTAGTAAAGATTTGATTATACGTATTCCCATTAGCATCTTGGACTGAAACATCTGCTCCCACTAAACTGTAATCTCTTCTACTATCAAACTGTCCACTACTTGTTAATAAACCTTCAGCAAATAAAACAGATTTCATTTTTGAATAAGTCGGAACAAAATCAACAAATGGTGAATTTGTGAGAAGAAAATTGCTCTTACCTGATCGGTCTACATATGAACCGGATGTAAAAACAAGAGAACTATCAGGCCTTATTTCAAAATTATAATCTTTTACTCTATACGTAACCTCAGCTAATGGAATATCTCCATTTAAAGTTTGTGTATTACTATCAGCAGCTTCGAGTGTTACGCTATTTGCTGAAGTTTTTGTGAATTTCATTTCTCCTAGTTTACTAGAGTCTGGGTGTATTTCAATGTTTTCAATAGTTAAGTAGTCTGAAGCAACACTTAAGTTTACAGTTCCCTTTTTAAAATTGATAGCGTTTTTTAATACGATTTTCGCTTTAACTATTTCATCAGGTTTCGCATGATCTTTATCTACGATTGCAACCATGTATGGTGTACCTTTTTTCACAATTTTAATTGTCTTAGGTGTGACACTACCGTTACCTGCAGGATCGACTACAATTAATTTAACAACTTTTATTCCAGTACCAACCGGGACATCGTATTTAAATGTACCATCTTTATTTACAGGTATTTCAATCGGTACTTCTCCTTGTGATGTATCGTAAACCTTGTTAGCAGACTGGTCAATATTCATACCCTCCGCTTTATAATCCTCAATATCCTGGTCAAATACTGATCCAGTTATTGTAACTGACTTTTGCCCTTCCTCATATTCAATCATATCCCCTACTGGTCCATCAATCGTATAGTTAGGCTTTCTATTATCAATTACTAAATCACGAGTTTCTGTGAACTGCTTACCCGTGTCAGATGTTGCAAGCATTTTAATTTTATAGAAGCCTCCATCCGCTACAACACGGGTTGGACTTATACCAGAAGGAGATGAGCTATCGAATGGGAAATACGTACCAGTAAAAAGACTCATATTAACTAGAGCACCTTCATTTATGCTAAATCCATTTACTGTTCCAAGATAACCTATTTCCTGGTTTGTTTTTCCATCTTCCAAAATGAAATCAATATTTCTAACGTTTGATTTCATTTGAACTTGAACATTTAATCCTTTAATTGTGTTCGGGCTTGAATAAGAATCTCGATCTCGATCTACTGACAAGCCTTGTGATGACGTTTCAAATACTCCTATCCCTTCCTCAACAGCATGTACAGCAAAAGGAATTTTATATGTTTCTTTAGGATCATTCTGATTTGTATAAACGATATACCCTTCATAATTACCTTTTTCTGCTATTTTCGGTATAAAGATAGAAGCCTTTGTATTTTTTTGAGAATTTGCAGCTAGTTTAATAGTTGGCTCAATTGTAACATTTACGCCATTTTTCTCAGCATCTTTAGCTCCTCTTAGCCCTGTTTGAAATTTAACTGCTACATCAAATGTTTTTGGTTCATCACCTGAATTTTTAACTACAATTTTACGTTCTTCATTAACATCTGCACTTAGATTGACTGAACCAAAACTAAGTGCACCTGTTTCATCTTTAATCGTTTTTTCTTTTCCATTTTTTATCATTGGCGTTTGATTTTGAACTTTAATTTCAATTGAAGAATGCACCGCTTTATAGGGGTCAACTCTACCTGATCCAGCCTCATATACGCTATATTCCTTACTTAAAGGATCAGCTGTATTCATAAGAATTGTCTTGACATCGCTTGGTTGTATGTTTGGTTTTACTTGAAGTAAAAGTGCAGCCACCCCTGCAACATTAGGTGTTGCCATCGACGTACCTGATAGACGTTCATATGCATATTTATAATCGTATGGCGTATTTTTATTAATGATATAAGCTGGCACAGTTGAGAATACCCCAACACCTGGTGCTGTTACTTCTGGCTTAATGTCGTATGTAATACGAGCTGGTCCACGTGAACTGAAATCTGCTAATTCATCTGCTTTTGTTTGAATTTCATTTAGTTCATTAAATGTAAAAGTACTTGCTGTATTGACTTTTGATTTCAAAGCTAGACCTTGCGCATTTGTTAATGTGAATGTTGGAATATAATCTAAACCTTCACCTAAATAGGAAGGTATTAGCCCTTCATCTGGATTATTATTGAAAAGTAGAGCAGCTGTTGCACCATTTTGTTTAGCAAACTTTACTTTGTCGCTCAAAGCTATATTATTCCCACGACTTATTAATACAATTTTCCCTTTTACGTCTTTATTTTTATAATCAGCCGATGCGCCATAACCAACATCTATAATTGAATATGTTTGACCATTTAATTGCTCCGGATGATCAGTATATCCTTTAGCCATTTCTTGTAAGTCGGCAGAATTTGTTTCAGTACCTGATTGAAGTGTACCCTTATATGTATATACATTATTTGGTTCATTACTTGCACCAACAGTCAGTGCAAGAGCTGCCGCACCAGGAGAGCCTAAAGTGTACATATCATTTCCACTGTTACCAGCAGCAATTACTGCTGTAACTCCGCTAAGGACAGCTTGATTGATTGCGATACTTGTAGAATATAAAGGATTATTAATTCCTGCACCTAAGGATAGATTAATAACGTCCATTCCATCTGCTACAGCTTTATCGATCCCTGCCAAAACGTTATCTTCTGTGCCTCCACCATAAGGTCCTAATACACGATAAGCATATAAATCTACATCAGGAGCGATACCTTCCATTTTGATGTCACCGTCATTTTTCCCTTGTCCTGCGATAATTCCTGCTACATGCGTTCCATGTTCAGTATAATATGGTGCACCTGTTGCCCAGAAAAATTCTGCCCATCCAGATTTTTTCCAATCTTCATATGTTGCTTCCATCGGATCGTTATCATTATTAACAAAATCATATCCACCTTTATATACATCCTTTAAATCTGGATGATTATAGTCAATACCGGTGTCAATAACTCCAACTTTAATCCCTTTTCCAGTAATACCTTCTTGGTGAAGTTTATCTACCCCTAAAAATGAAAGAGCTGATTGATTACTTGATCCTCCAGTTTGCATTTCTTCTTGCGTATTAGCGACTTCTGCATGTACTTCTTCATTACTCCAAACTGCTTTAACAGCTTTCGATTTTAATAGATTTTTTATTTGATTCGCTGGTAAACTCATTGAAACACCATTAAATGCATATTTAAATGAACGTTTAACTTTATAATTTACATTTTTACTATTGTCATTTGTTAATACTTGTCCTAAGTCATTCACAAAAGTTGAATGATCTTGATTAACTAGATTGGACGCTTCGTTCATTGTTAATGACTGGCCTTTTAAGCTTGATTCAACACGTGCTATTTTTGCTGGTTTATTCTTAAATTCAAAAATTACACTCGTTTGGGTAGTAGAATCTAAATCGATATCAGGATTTACTTGAAGTCCCGTTTCATTACTCGTTGAAAGCTGATGAAGTGCTGCCCTCTCGGCTGGTGATAAATTCGCTAGCATTTCATCTACTTTCGAATAAGTTGCAGCTTTTGATGAGATTGTTACATGACCTAAAGAGCCAAGAATAAAGCTGGACGATACCGCTAACACTGAAAAGCTTTTGACAATCTTGCTTCTAGAAATATTTTTCCCCATTTTCTACCTCCCATTTTGAATAAAAAAATCACTTTTATTATTAAATATTCTAAAAATTCAGTTAACATAGGTATCCATGTCCTATTAAATCAACCGTTTTAAATAATTTTTGACGAAGTTTCCCCTTCATTTTACATTCTCCTCCTAGTATCCTTTAACGCAAGTAAAATCTAATGACGACTGCTTATATGAATCTATTAAATATAATTTTTAATGTTCATACTCAATCCTTCACAAAAAGTTACTTTACAAAACCTATTATCAAGAATATTCAGAATTTTTTCAATTGGGTTATAAAATTCTTGTATTTAGAGAGTATTTAGAGGAATAATCCAAATTCTCAACGATGTTCGACATAATTTTCGGAGAAAGTTTATAAACTTTGTATAATATAATCTTTTATACAAGGAATGACTTTGTTAAATAGTTCTAATGATTATGCTCCATTTCCCAAAAACAGTTTATAGTTTATCTGAATTATGACCTGAGCAGTTTAATTAAAAAAAGCTGTCAGCCTTACAAGGCTTACAGCTTTTTTTGTTTGAATATTTCATCTTTACAAGTTACCAAGAAAGGAATCTACTTTATTATGAACAATCAAAATAATTTCCATGAATGTCTCAAATAGTCTTTGGATTGGAATCAAAAATATTAGATCATATTATCTAACACTTTCTAATTTCTCCTCAAATGGCCACGACGGAAGCATTTTGCTTATCGTTTTATCTTCTCGATACCCTAAAGCATATTCTGCCTGCATAATCGTGTGAATTTCCCTAGTTCCTTCATATATAACTGGTGCCTTTGCATTTCGTAAGAATCTTTCTACCGGATATTCATTGGAATATCCATAAGCACCATGTATTTGAACGGCATCACTCGCTGCCTCAAATCCAGCATCACATGAGATCCATTTAGCAAGTGAGGTTTCTTGTGTATTGCGTTTTCCTTCATTTTTCAAACATCCCGCACGATAAACAAGTAAGCGAGAGATTTCCAGATTTGCAGACATTTTGGCAATCATTTGTTGGACCAATTGATGTTTTCCAATTTCTTTTCCAAATGTCTTACGTTCATGACAATATTTAATACTTTCTTCTAAACACGCATTAATTAGACCACAAGCTCCTGCTGCAACCGTAAATCTTCCATTATCCAACGCTGCCATTGCAATTTTAAAGCCTTCACCTTCTTGTCCCAACAAATTTTCTGCCGGTACGTGTACTTCCTCTAAGAAAACTTCACCTGTATTTCCTGCACGAATTCCTAATTTCCCTTTAATCGCCTTTGTTGTAACACCTGGAAAAGTACGCTCTACAATAAAGCAGCTAATGCCATGATGAAACTTATCTTTTTCTGTTTTGGCAAAAATTAAGAAATGATCTGCTACATCACATAAGGAAATCCAGGTTTTAGATCCGTTTAAGATATAATGATTACCTTCTCGTCTTGCTGTAGTTTGCATTGCCGCAACATCTGAACCTGCATTTGGCTCAGTTAGACCAAAAGCTCCTATTTTTTCTCCACGAGCTTGCGGAACTAGATATTTTTCTTTTTGAAATTCATTGCCCCATTGCAACAATGTCATACTATTTAAACCTGTATGAACTGAAACTGCAGTACGGAATGCGGTATCTCCACGTTCTAATTCTTCACAAACAATCGCAAGGGTATTATAATCCATACCGACACCGCCATATTTCTCTGGAATACACACACCCATCAGCTCTAAATCAGCTAATCGTTTTAAGACATTTCTTTCAAAATGTCCCTTCTCATCCCATTCTTGAATAAAAGGATTAATCTCGCGATCAACAAATTTACGGACCATTTTTTTTACCGATTCTTGTTCTTCTGTTAATGAAAAATTCAACATACTAAGTTCCTCCAGATAATTTGTTTTAAAAAAATGAATTAATTATTATTTAATTTTCTAAATACAACAAAATGTCTTGATATGTTCATATTAAAACAGGCTTATTGGCCGGTAAATTGTGGTTTTCTACGTTCGCTAAACGCACTAAGAGCTTCTATACGGTCTACTGTGGGAATCGTAAGTTCATATGCCTTGGCCTCAATAGCAAGTCCAGTTTGCAAATCTGTATTCATTCCATGAGTGATGGCATATTTCGCCTGTTTTAATGCAACCGGACCATTTTTCATCATATCTGCCGCTAATTCTTCACAAACAGCCTTTAGACTGTTACGCGGGACCACTTTTAAAAAGATGCCTAAATCAAGTGCCTCTTTTGCTGTCAACTTTTTAGCAGTAAAGATCAGCTCTTTTGCTTTTGTTTCACCGATTAACCTCGGTAGTCGCTGTGTACCGCCAGCGCCTGGAATGATTGCCCAACTTGTTTCCGTTAATCCCACTAAAGTTTCTGGGACTGCTATGGAAAAATCACACGACAATAGCCATTCAAAACCTCCACCTAGTGCATAGCCATTAACGGCTGCAATTGTCGGCTGAGGAAGTCCTGCAATACTATTAAACAATTCTCGAATTGCTTTGACATTTCTTTTTACTTCCACTTCATCTAACGACTTTCTTTCTTTCAAATCCACTCCAGCACTGAAAGCTTTATCGCCCGTTCCAGTGAAAATAACAACACGTATAGCTTCGTTAGTATAAATCGCATCTACTACTTCCTGCAGTTCAACTAGAGTCTCATAATTAAAACAATTCAATACTTCAGGACGATTTACTGTGACATAACCGATATTATTTTCCACTTTAAAGAGTACGTTGGTCATGAGAATTCCCTCCTATTACTTAAAACAATATCCCTTAACGGACCGAGATTTATTTTTAATCTTCCGTGTTTTCAATGATTGCAGATATGCCTTGTCCAACACCGACACACATGGTAGCTAGTCCATACTGGACATTTCGCTTTTTCATCTCGTGAAGCAATGTTGTTAAAATACGTGCTCCACTCGCTCCAAGCGGATGACCTAATGCAATTGCACCACCGTTTACATTAACTTTTTCTGGATCTAACTTTAATTGGCGGATACATTCAAGTGATTGGGAAGCGAAGGCCTCGTTTAATTCAATAAGTCCAATATCGTCTATTTTCAAATTTGCCCTTTCTAATGCTTTCCGGGTTGAATAAATTGGACCTAGCCCCATAACAGATGGTTCCAAACCGGCAACTGCTCCGACTACATATTTGGCTAGAGGCTTTAATCTGAGTTCCTTAGCCTTTTCTGCACTCATTAATAGTAATGCGGAAGCTCCGTCATTCACCCCAGAAGCATTACCGGCCGTTACAGTACCATCTTCAAAAAGTGGTTTCAGTTTTCCGAGTTTTTCAATCGTTGTATCCGAGCGAGGATGCTCGTCTTGATCAAAAACTACCTCGTTCCCTCTTCGGTCCGTAAATCTAACAGGGACAATTTCATTTGCGAATCGTTCATTTTCAATTGAGCGTTTTGTTTTCTGCTGGCTTTGAAATGCGAATTGATCTTGATCTTCTCGAGAAACAGAGAAGCTCTTAGCAATATTTTCTGCTGTTTGCGGCATTGAGTCTGTTCCATACATCTCTTCTAGCTTGTTATTTGTAAAACGCCATCCAATCGTAGTATCCATAAGCTCCATTGATCCTCGCGGAAAATCACTTTCAGGTTTTGCCATGACATAAGGGGCTCTCGTCATGCTTTCCGTCCCTCCAGCTATGTAGATATCTCCTTCACCTGCAGCAATGGATTTGGCAGCGTACATAACAGCATCAAGTCCAGAACCACATAAGCGGTTAATTGTAGTTCCGGCCACACTCACAGGAAGTCCCGCAAGTAGAGCTGACATTCTCGCTACATTGCGATTATCTTCACCAGCCTGATTGGCATTACCAAAAATTACATCCTCAATTTGTTCTGACGGTAGATTAGGATTTCGTTCAATCAGTGCCTTAATGACGATTGCTCCCAAATCATCCGGACGTACACTCTTTAACGCACCTTTATACCTTCCAATTGGCGTTCTAACAGCATCTATGATCACTACTTCTCTCATTTGCCAACCAACTGTTCTTTCTGCGTATAGTCATATACACCTTTACCAGATTTACGTCCAAGTCGTCCTGCCTTTACATATTGTTCAAGTAAAGGTGCTGGACGATATTTTTCGCCCAATTTTTCATGTAAATAGTTTAAATTATTCAGACGTGCATCAAGACCGACCATGTCTGCCAATTCAAAGGGACCCATCGGATACCTAAGCCCTAGTTTAATCGCTTTATCAATTTCTTCTGGTGTACCTAGTCCTTCTTGAAGCATATAAAAGGCTTCATTACCAACTAGTGCACTAATTCGGCTTGTCACAAATCCAGGGAATTCATTAATAACAACCGTTTCTTTTCCCATCTCTTCTGCCAATTTTTTGATAGCTTCCGCAGTTTCATCGCTCGTTTCAAGGCCGCGAATAATCTCAACTAGTGGCATTTTATGTACTGGATTAAAAAAGTGCATTGCTATGGTCAAAGCGGGACGTTTTGCATAAGAAGCAATTTCCGTTGGGCTCATTGTAGAAGTATTCGTTGCAAAAATACAATGAGCTGGTGCGAATTGTTCGATCGCTTCAAATACCTGTTTTTTAATTTCAGCTTTTTCAGTTACCGCTTCGATAATGAAGTCAGCATTAGAAGCTGCTTTTTGCAAATCAGTCAAATAAGATAAGTTCACTTTTGCCTGCTGTTCCTGTACTTTTGTAAGCTTTCCTCTTAATAGTGCATTTTCAAATATAGTATTCAATTCAGCTTCAGCATTTTTAATTGCAGCTTCATTGATATCAACTAAAGCAACAGTTAAACCGCTAACAGCTCCAACATAAGCAATTCCACGTCCCATTACACCTGAACCGATTACAACCAGATTTTTCACTATTACCCCTCCTAATTCGAATCAAGTTTCTTCATATTAAATAATTGATAAACCAACTAGTTTAAACTTACATAGAACTGATATCACGAACGCTTTCTTTTTGTTCGAAGGAAGCGTTTTCTTTTTTTTCAAAAGGATCATACATTTTTTCTCGAATAAACAGTGCTGGTATAACTGCTGCTAAAACATAGGCAATTGCTAGAGAAGCTAGACCGAATCCAATTGATTGGGATTCCGCAATCACACCGATTATAAAAGGTGCCATCGCTGACCCTACTCTACCAACGTTATACGACCCTCCAACCGCAGTACCACGAATATGAGTTGGAAAACTCTCACTCATGTATGTAGCATTCACTGCATATGGCATACCATAAAGAAAGCCAAGTATAGTTAGTAACACAATAATATTTGCTGGTGAATTATAAAGATAAACAATAGGTAAAACAATTGCGGTGGCTATCCCACCAATAATAAACATCGTACGTCGTCCGAATCGGTCTGCCAGCCAACCTGTAATCATCTTACCTAAAATTGCTGCTGCATAAGTTCCAACAATATATCCTGTCATCTTTTTAAAATCAAAACCTAAATCAGATACAATATACGTTGGAAGCCAGGTACCAATACCATAATAAGCAAATTGTAAGAAGGTAGAAGTAAGTGCCCAGAATATAAAAATTGATCTAGTTTTTGGTTCTTTGAAAATCGTGATCCATTCGTTTTTCTTATCTGCCTTTGGTTTTTGCGTTCTATCTTTCCACCCTTTAGGTTCTGGAATCTTGTATCCGATATAAACTGCCAAAATCACTGGGATAATCGCAATAAAGTAAAGAGGTCTCCAACCGTAAATTGGTAAGATTGCGCCCGCCAATAAAGCTGCTACTAAATACCCCGCTGAATAAGCTGCTTGTAGTGTTCCTAAGATTGTCGTTCTTTTTTTTGTAGGTACGTATTCCGCCATAAGCATAGTACAGATAGTATATTCCGCACCTATACCTATTGCAGAAATAAGACGAATAATAATAAATTGTTCGTATGTTTGGGCAAATCCAAGTAATGCTGTACCGACAGAGAATAGAACCATCATCCAGGTTGCCATCCGTACGCGACCAAGTCGATCAGATAACCAACCACCAATAATTCCGCCGAGAGCCATACCCACTAGGGACCAAGTAGCAATAAGCCCCGCATCAGCTTTACCAATATTAAACTCTTTCATCAGACTAGGCATCGTTATCGACAGCATGATGAGGTCCATACCATCTACTAAAAGTGCTAGAAAGCAAGCAACAAAAACTATAATCCAAGTTCGTTCTAATGTAATTTTACCCATTATTAACACCGCCTTTTTTACACATATTTGTTAAAACTCCCTCAGTTATTGAGTTCTTCTTTTGTAAATGCTGTGTATGGGTGGTTTAAAATCTATTACATAATAGGAATGTATGATAAGTTAGTCTTCATCACAGCTTCATTTTCCAATTTTATTTTTGATTATGCCTATATTACTAACTGCCATTTAATTACTCGGTGATTAAGAGATTTTCGTTTAAAAATAATGCATTTTTAGTAGGGTTCCTCTCTTTACTAAACTAAGTAGTTGGGGAACGATGCATTTTATTTTTAAATGATTTTTTCTTGTTTGAATAATTTGATTTTTTTGCTGTCATACCCTAACTCTAGCAAAACTTCCTCAGTATGCTCCCCATGTAAAGGGGGATGTCTATCAATCGTAACTGGTGTATCTGAAAGTTTGATAGGTGAACCTAATAGTTTAACAGTCCCGACTGTAGGATGTTTTACTTTTTGTATCATTTGCCTTTCATGTACTTGCTTATTATCAAACACTCGATCTAATGTATTAATAGGACCACAAGGAATATTGTTTTCCTGGAAGATCGTCAGCCACTCATCTGCTGTTTTTGTTAACAACAAGCCATTTTGAATCAGAGGGATCAATTTGTCCCTATTAATGATTCGTGCGTTTGCTGTTGCAAAACGCTCATCATGAGCCAATTCATCCACTTCTAATAAAGTACAAAGACGCTGAAACTGTCTGTCGTTACCTACTGCAATAATAATCTCATAATCTTTTGTTTTAAAATTTTGATAGGGTACTAGTGTTGGATGTTGATTACCATAACGAATAGGTAGATTTCCTGTATTTAAAAATCCAGTCCCAATATTAAGTAAAGAAGCTACCATTGAATCCAAAAGGGAGATATCACAATGCTGACCATTGCCTGTATGATTTCTTGCTTGTAAAGCAGCTAATATACTAATTACAGCATGTAGACCTGTATATAAATCGGCCATAGCGATACCAGCCTTTGTAGGTTCACCATCCGGTGTGCCATTTACACTCATAAATCCACTCATTGCCTGAGCAAGAAAGTCATATCCTGGCAACTGCCTATAAGGTCCTGTATGCCCAAATCCAGTGATAGAGCAGTGAATTAATTTAGGATTTAGCGCTTTCATTTCTTCATACCCTAATCCTAATCGTTCCATGGTCCCTGTTTTAAAATTTTCTACAACAACATCTGTATCCTTGAGGATTTCTTTAATGATCCGGATTCCTTCTTCTGTCTTTAAATTCACTGTAATTGCCCGTTTATTTCGATTAACTGCCATAAAATACAAACTTATATCCTCAACATCAGGTGGAAACCAAGTTCGTGTTTCATCTACAATATCTGGACCTTCCACTTTAATTACATCTGCTCCTAAGTCCCCTAACATACTAGTACAAATCGGACCAGCTACCACCCGACTTAAATCGAGAATTTTAATTCCGTCTAATGCTTTAGTCATCGAACTCTCCTCTATTCTATATCGTTGTTATACAACTACTGTTTGTTTAGAGTGTTGTGGATTGTTGCACATTTTTTAACAAACTTTCTACAGCCTTTTCTGGAACTTGTTCCCAATCAACAATCGCATCAAACCATTGTAATAATGATTGATCTGAATAACTAAATTCATCCAAACCATTCGAAAGCAAATAACGATGGATATATTGTAAAGTCATGTATAATTTTCGGTAGCTCCCTTGTTCTGAAATTTGCACATCTGCTTCATCTAGTAAAAGACTGGCAGCAAATACATGGTACATACGGTTCATTAATTGTTTAGCAGGTAGTTCTCTCTCTTGCTCATGGAGATTCATTATTTTTTTCGATTGTGATTCAATTTTATTGATAATTTGTAGAAGGATACTTCTAACCTGGTGAGCCAAAGAATCTGAGATATTTTCATTGAGATTATAAATTGTGCTAAAGAAGATCTCCCCTGCTTGATCTTTCACTAGTGCTCTTATAACATCTAAGGCAACAATATTTGTGGTACCTTCCCAAATCGAACCTACATGCGCATCACGTACAATTTTAGAGTCAACCCAATCCTCAATATATCCATTTCCTCCTCTAGCTTCCATTCCTTCAGAGGTAACATATCTTGCTCGTTTACAAATGTATCCTTTTAATAAAGGTGTTAAAATTCGTAATAGCTTTTCATCGGTTTTACTTCCCTGATCCCATTTATCATAAACAGATGCTGTGTAAAAAGTGATCGCTGCCGCAGCCTCAGAATCTAGTAGTAATTCAAAAAGTGTTTCTTTCATGAGTGGTTTATCAGCTATCGAACTTCCAAATGCAACACGTCCTCGAGCTGAAACGAGTGCTTCTAGAAAGCTTCTTCTCATCATTGCTGTAGAACGTACGGCATTTGATAATCGAGAAGAGTTTACCATCGACATCATTTGTTTAAATCCTGTAGTAATATCACCTACAACATAAGCGGTTGCTCCTTCAAACGTTACTTCACCCGAAGCCATATCTCGCGTACCGAACTTATCTTTTAAACGATTGACTCTATATTTATTTAGAGATCCATCTGGTAATTTTCTTGGCATTAAAAACATTCCAAGACCTTTTGTACCTTCAGGAGCACCTTCAGGACGTGCCAAAACTAAAGCAACATCTGCTGAAACATTGGAACAAAACCACTTGTCGCCCCAAAGCTCCCACTGGTCACCAACTTTTTTTGCCATTACTGTGTTGGCACCAACATCAGAACCTCCTTGCTTTTCTGTCATAAATTGGGCTCCTGTCCATAATTCGTTCATATCAGTGCTAGTCATACGAGTTAAATAAGTTTGCTGCAATTCTTTATTGCCGAATTTTCCTAAGACTCGTGCAGCAGAATCAGTCATGCTCATTGGACAAGCTAAACCGAATTCAGACTGTACAAATAGATACCAAAAACCATACTTAAGTACATGTGGTAGTTTCGTAGAGAACCCTAGCACAGGCTTATGTGACATAGCGACCAAACCAAATTTACTATATCCCAAATATTCCATTTCTTTATAGGAAGGATGGTATTCAACTTTGTCTATACGCTCTCCCTTTGAATTATAATTTATCAATTCAGGAGTGTGCTTGTCTGCAGTGCGTGATAACTCATCTAACCGCGTTCCAGCTAGTTCTCCTAATTCTATTAGGAATGGAAGGGCACGCTCATAGTCTTCACTAGAAAGATAACGTTTAAGTATAAAAGGTAGATTTAAATCTTCTTTTAAAAAGTTTAATCCTACTGTATCTGGCATTGCACCTGAATGAGCTTTTGTAGGATTAGAATTTAATAGATTTACACTCATTTTAATTCCCTCCGATTAATGTTTTTAGTTTTTTCATAATGAAATATCTTGTAGTATTCATCACTTTTTCAAGCTAGTTAGTTAGAAAATTATAAGATACTTGTTTTTTTGATTTTAAATTCACATCCTTCACTACTAAAATAATTAACATTATCGGAATCTAAATTCCTATATTATGAATATATAGATAATTTTCTGAACAGTCAAACTTTTTAAATTAGAAAAATTGAATTTTTTACCAAATACCAACACATATACGTGGAAATACAATTTAACAAAAAGGACGCTCCATAAAGAGCACTTTTCGCGCTCTTTATGAAGCGTCCTTTTTCAAATTATAATAATGACATACAAAAAAAAGACTATCCCTATAGTTTAGCTCATTATTTTAGCATGCTATAATACATTTAATACTTAATACGAAATGGAATTTACTCGGAGGATTTTATTTATGAACTCAAAGATTTCGACAACGGTGCAACGTGCAATCAAAATTATTAATTATTTAAATGAAGCACCCGGTCCACAAGGAATAAAAACTATTAGCGAAAATTTAAATATCTCCCCTCCTATCACACATCGTATCCTTGCTACTTTAAAAATGGAGGGTCTGGTATTCCAAGAAATAAACTCTAAAAAATATTCCCTTGGAACGATTTTTATTGATTATGCAAATAAAATAATTACTGACATATCCCTTATCAATTTAATTGATCCGCATTTAATTAATTTGAGAGATGAAACTAAGGAAACGGTCGGCTTGTATATGTTAACAGGCATGGTTAGGATGTGTGTAGTTGAACACGAAAGTAAACAAGAAATAAGCAGAAGAGCAGGTGTGGGTAACAGAATTCCACTACAACTTGGGTCAAGTGGTCGGGTAATTTTGGCATTCCTTAGTGAAGATTTACAAGGACAAGTATTAAACGCTCTCCCAGAGGAAGAAATAAATTTACTTCGACCAAAATTAGACACGATTGTAAATACCCGTTTCTCAATAAATGAAGAAGAACTTACTAAGAATGTAGCTGCGTTATCAGCTCCAGTCTTCGGTGCAAAAGGAAAAGTCATTGGTGCCATTTCAATTTCCGGACCAGTTTTTCGTTGGAATAAAAAAACAATGGAACAATATATCCCTTTATTGTTAAAAACTGCAGAAGAAATTTCAAAATCCTTATATTAAAGTAAAATTCGCATGACTTTTTTTAAAATAGAGTTTGTAAGAGTTTCATAGAATTCTTAAAACAGTATCTATAAGGTTTTGTATAAAAGACATTTTTTTATCGTTTTTATTATTGAATGGGAGGCAAAGATATTGAAAAAAACAGTGATGTTGGCCGGCCATGCAAAGCTCCCGCAAGGAATGGCTGCTAGTGACATTTATCAAACATTGACAGTAACACTTGAAACAGATTTAAAATATTGGGTCATTCTTGATGCTTCATGTACGTTGGCAACTGGTCATGCACAGAATTTTTTAGGTCAATTACTAAAAGGAAATAGTCTTTTAGACGGTCTGGATCCAATTCTTAATTTAATTGAAAAATATTATTACGGCAAAGCACAATCGGCATTGGTTGCTGCAATTAAAGATGCCTATAAGCACTACGCTCACATGAAAAACAGTTGAAATATTCAAAATCATCAAAAGTTATTGACAAATGAAAGTCAGATACATAAAATAAGATTTATAAATTACTTGTAGAAAGGTATCCCCTTTCACAATCAGTAATTGATGCGACTAAATAATATAAAAATAACTGTAAAGACTATCGGACTTCCCAAAAGAAGCCATAAGTAGTATATAGCCAGTTATATCATTTCAAATTGGAATGGTATAACTGGCTATTTTTATTGCCTAAATTTAAAAGGAGGAAAAAAAAATGAATCTGATTCAAGAAAATTTAAAATCATTTGTAGGAAAATATGATACGTTTGAGGTCAAAGAGCACCCACATCATCATCGCCTTTATTCTATAGAAATTGATAATCAAGCATTAATTGCATTCTTAACGGAAAACAAATCTGTAAATGCACAGCAACTAGAATATGTACCTTTTATGAGAATGGTGTTAGCAGAACGTCTTCAAGAGGTACTTGGTAAATCATTTTCCGAAACTGTGCGTTCTATTTTACACGACCGTGAGTCCGGTGGTTTTACGATCGGAATGCAAAATCAAACAACAGATGACCAGGACTATGTCAAATTTTCAACAGCGCTAACGCACTTATTAGGCGGAGTAAACTTCGATGCAATGTCTGGAACCTATTATGCTAGATTTACTGTAAAAGATACAGATAACAGTGACTCCTATTTGCGCCAAGCATATCGTTTATTTACCCTCCATACAGATGGTACATTTGTCGGTGAGCCTACAGACTGGCTATTAATGATGAAATTTGCAGAAGAAAATGCTGTTGGTGGAGAATCAAGGTTACTTCACCTAGACGACTGGGAAGACTTAGAAAAGTTTTCAAATCACCCAATTGCAAGCTGCCGTATCGAGTACAAAGCACCTTCAAGTAAAAATGTTGAACAAACTATTTATAATCAAACCTTTTATGATCAAAATGGAAAGCCTTGTATTCGCTTTATAGATCAATTTGCTTATCCTACTACATTAGAACAAGCAACCTATTTGAATGAGCTTTCCGACTCAATGGAAAACAGTCCAGCTACGATCGCATTACCACTCCCTGTCGGTGACCTTGTCATGATTAATAATACATTTTGGCTTCATGGAAGAGCAGCTTTTGAGAAGGATCCAAATTTACATCGTGAATTATTGAGACAAAGAGGTTATTTTGCAAAAGTATAAGTAACCATTAGGGATTTAGCATTGTTGGCGTATTATTGGAGGGATAAAAATGTATGATTTTGCAATAGTTGGTGGGGGTATTGTAGGGCTTTCAACTGGGATGGCCTTAACCAAACGGTTTCCAAACGCTAAAATACTTGTGCTCGAGAAAGAATTAGAGTGGGCTGCTCACCAGACAGGACATAATAGCGGTGTAATTCATTCTGGTATTTACTACAAACCCGGTAGCTTTAAGGCAAAATTTGCACGAGATGGTAGTAAATCAATGATAGAATTTTGCCAAGAACATGGAATTGAACATGAAATATGCGGGAAAGTGATTGTAGCAACAAAAAAAGAAGAAGTCCCATTACTTAATAATTTGTATGCACGAGGATTAGCTAATGGACTAGAAATAAGTAAAATCGGATCTGAAGAGTTATTCGAAATTGAACCACACGTCAACGGATTAGTAGCAATTCGAGTTCCGATGGCTGGGATCGTGAACTATAAGCAGGTTTCAAATAAATTTGCATCGATTATAGTTCAAAGTGGCGGAGATCTACGTTTAGGTATCAAAGTTAGCAAGATTATGGAAACCAGCACCGGTGTAGAGATAGAAACCAGTAATGGTTCGTTTCTTGCATCCTTTTTAATTAATTGTGCTGGATTGCAGAGTGATCGGGTGGCTCAAAGTGGCGGAATGAAAACAGATATGAAAATTATTCCTTTCCGTGGAGAGTACTATCAATTAAAACCAGAAAAACAGCATCTTGTTAAACACTTGATTTACCCAGTTCCAAATCCAAATTTCCCATTTCTAGGTGTTCACTTTACACGTATGATTGGCGGTCATGTGGAAGCCGGCCCGAATGCAGTCTTAAGCTTTAAGCGAGAAGGATATCACAAGACTGATTTTAATCTAAAGGATTTTACAGAAGTGATGGCTTATCCGGGTTTTTGGAAGATTGCCGCTAAGTATTGGAAAGAAGGGATGGAAGAAATGGTCCGTTCCTTTAGTAAAAAAGCTTTTGTACGAAGCTTACAACAGCTGATTCCCGAAATTCAAGCTGAAGATCTTGAAATGGCTCCTGCAGGAATTCGGGCACAAGCTCTCAAGGCAGACGGGACATTAGTTGACGATTTCCATCTAATAGAAGGCAAAAATTGCATCCATGTTTGTAACGCACCATCCCCTGCTGCAACCGCGTCGATACAAATTGGGAAAGCGATTGCTGATCGTGTTCCAGAATCGATAGTAGGAAAAGTATATTCTATATCATAATTAATTTTGTTTAATAAAATTTTAAGTTTGCAAAAAGATTTGATTTAGGAGCTGACAATGTCAGTGGAGGTTATCCTGTCTGTCATACTGTATATTCATAAATAAACGGAAAGGGAACTTCAAATGAAGTTCCCTTTCCAATGCGGCTAAGAATAAATTGAAATTGTAAGAAAAGAGTTGTTTTAACAAATGACCTTGAACTAATGCAGAGTGTTAGTAACCGTTAGTTGAACAAGAAATATTTATAATAACTAAGCCTTGTAATATTCATCATAGCTATACCGTCAATTAGTTGTGAATTTCTTTTTGGTCCTTCAATTTTAAAACCCATTTTTTATATAAACCTACTCCTGCTTCATTTTTTTCACAACAGTCAGCCCCAATCTTAAAATACCATGCTTAGCTGCCCATTCTTCTAAGCTTTGAAATAATTTGGTACTAACGCCTTTACCAGTGTGTATTCCTCTATGACCCCAATGGCAAGATAGACCGAATGTTTTTTTCTTATCGCAGTACTCACAATCGCTAACGGACAACCGACTATTATTCGAGAAGTCTTTTCTAAACCCTTCATGCTTTTATTAAATATTCGTCAATCGACTCCTTATTAGTGCTTTATCTAATTCACGAACTTTATCATATGAGTGTAAGAGCTCCTCAGAAATCAATGTTCTTCCATAATCCCAAGCATTCGCTTCTATTATATATTTAAGCTCTTCTATTTCTTCGTCGTCACCATACTTTAGAATTCTTAAATCATGTTTATTTTTCTTAAAATCTAAGTAGTAACCAATCACATGGTAAAGTATAATTTTAACAAAATTTTCATCTGTCTCTTTAATTCTAATATTACTGATATAACCGTTTACTTGAAGATAATTAAATTTTATAGTATTTGTCGATACATTATAACTCATTGGTACTGTGAGATTATTGTAAAATTCATAGTTAATATTTAAATTGTGCTTATCAAGTGTATCTTTAATGAACTTCTCAATATTCCATGTATAAATCATTTTACTATCACTTCCCTTAAAGTATATAAAACTAGTTTTAGTCTACTTGACCTAAAATTAATTATCTAGCGCTGTGTAGTCAAATGACATATAAATAAAGTCTCGTTTAAAGAAATTCAAGTTTATGTTTTAAATGTCCTTCTTTTATTCTACAATTATACCGATTGGCGAAGACGTCTTTTGGTATCTGGTTTGTTTAGGCGCTATTATATTGAGAGGTTAATCAACTGTTTTCATCAATTAGTGAAAGTTTGTATGATATGTTTCGCAAGTATAAAATAAAGTGTTTGAAAAAGCATTGTAAAAAACGCATTAGCAATCGCTAATGCGTTTATATTTATTAATAGTAGAAATCGTCCATTGCGCCAACATCTTCTTGTAAACCTTCCTCATAAACAATCTCTAACCCTTCTGGAACAGTATCAAATCGAAATTCATTATTTCGATCATAAATCTCAACATCATCTATTTTATTCTGCTCTGGAACAAATTGTTTATGAGTCATTCTCCACGCATTTAATAATAACTCCCTACCTGCAGCACTATTACTGGTCGCCTGTGTGATAAACTCATAGATCTCCTTATCTTCTTTGTTTGAAATAAATAATGTAATCTGCACTCTGGCTGTTTCCTGTTTTTTTCTCCCTCGTTTTCCCATTATATTTGCACCAGGTCACTAAATTTTTTCAGAGCCAAATTATACATTCCGACAACATTACTAAAAATTGGTTGAGCGAACTTAATGCCATCAGTTGTCCATATCTGCGGTGTAATTATTTCTGTGTTTTTATAATGATTTTTAATAAAAGGTACAATGATCTCAGCAGGTCCTCCTACCACTTTTACTTTATCGTCTTTTTTCCATTTCTTAGACGTATCACCAATAATTCCTCTTGCAATTGCAAATGGACTCGCTTCACCATACTTACTTGTCAGCATTCCATAGTCTGTTGTAAAGCTTTCTATATCAATAATTCTACCTCTAAGAATACTGATTAAATTCACGGTTCCACTTCCAACGTCAATGATTCGAACTAATTCAGTCGTGTATGGTACTGAATGAAATGCTGCAGCTCCCTCAGCAGCAACAATCACATCTTTAATGACGAACTTCTTCATGTGACCATTTACTTTTATTTCATGCGTTCTAATTAAGGAATTTTTTATGTCTAGTGCTACTTCTTTCGTTAATGAATCATATGGATTACCTACAGCTAGATACACTTCTTTTTCGTTTGTATTTCGGTGTAATGCTAATAAAATCCGCATTGTCGCTTCGAAGTGATTTTTAGAAGCTCCGTACATTCCACTCCCAAATTCGGATTCTATTTTTGCTAATGTTCCTCCGAACCCCTTCACACCCTCGTATTCCCATTCCATGTCATCTGATCCATGTTGTTCCTGTTGTGGTCTTTTATGCCAATCGGCTATCGCGGAACAAAATTTATCTAACTTACTCCCATAACATACCTTTACTTCGTTATTACCAGCATCAATCGCAATAATTTGATTTAAAGGGTTGTAAGGTGTAGTCATTTTAACATTCCTCCCCTAGATCCAGTTTAGTAGTCAATTCTTTCATTACCTTTCCTAGGCCGGATTGTTGAATATCGATGACGAAAGCAGATACTAGGTATCCAATTAATTTTTCGGCTGTATATTCATGCTCATGTAGTACATCTAAATCAGCTAGTATGACTTCTAATCGATAAATATCATCATATTTAAATATGACTCTAGTAGACTGTAAGTTAGAAAAATAGGAATTTGGTAAACTATGAATCTTTGAAACTTCATTATCATTTATCCCAGTAATTTCAACAGAATGGTCCATATTGATAATCCTTCTATAGATATCTTTTCTATTTGCTGTCATAGAGATTTCTTCAATAAAATCTTGAACGAGGAATTCAATTAATTTATTGATGAATATTACTCCACCTGTTTTTTTTCTAAATTCTCGGCAGATCGTAGTTAATCTAGTAAAATGGGCTGAAGGGATTTCGATATTCAATGCCACGCCAAATAATTTATTCATCCCTCTGAAAAACGTTTTACCTTTCCGATTACAATAATCATAATATAGTAAATCAGCTTCGCTATAAGACTTTGTTATCATTTAAACACCCCTTATATACAAAATGTTATTAAAAATATTTGTCGCTGCTTTACGTTTGTTCATCATCCATTCTCCAGCATATCTACCAAGTGTCTCATTATCTTGTTTGCATAGTTTTACATGAACCATGTAATCAGTAATCGTGTATTTGAATTGCTGATAATCATATCCTCTTCGAAACATCACATAAAAAGCATTAGAAACAAGTTCTGTCATACTAATATCCAGTGCACTTGATTTTTTATATAAATAGTTATAAGTATTTTCTGTAACGTAGATTTTAATATCACTTTTTTTATCAGACCTTGTTTTCTTATTAGATTGTCTTTTCTTGTAGTTTTCATTATTGAAAATCGGATTAAGATTCATTCCCTCTCTCTCCTTCCTATAAATCATTTAAAAATTTGCGCTTATCCTTAGGTCGGTCGGTTTTTTCTCTAAGAAGCACCTCTCCCCTACTAAGTTCTGTGTAATTTTGAGTAATAGTAAGTAATTGTGAGTAACTTTTAGTAATTCTTACTCTTTGCTAAAATGTATTAGTTGTCGTGCTTGTCCTATTCCACTAGAATGAAATTTTCAATCCAGTTTGTTGGATTTTTTCTAAATAAAATAAAAAAACCTGCAGGATCTATTCAGATTCCACAGGTTTAATCTTTAATATTTGCTCTATTGGTGGCTTACCTAAAGCTAGCCAAATTCGAATAAAATTCTCTAAGGTAGGAACGGCACCGTTCCAGATATTACTTAAAGTACTTCTGCTTACACCAGTTAATTCTGTAACTTCTTTTTGATTTTTTCCTTGATTCTCAAATATGCTTTGAATCTTATTTTCAATTTTAAAAGATTGATTAGATACTAATGGTCTACCTTTTGCCGGTAACCAGGAAAGATACATTGCGATCGCGCCCTTTATGACATCTTCTATTGTCGCATCATTCTCCTTTCCATATAATAGATTGTTGTGCTTATAGTACTTTACTAACTTTTCTAATTCAGCAACAGTTTCCTCAGACAGATTTATTGTTATTTCCACGAATAGAAATCTCCTTTTCTGTTCATAATGTGAATAAAAAAAGTTGGTGTTACTTTATGTATATTATGGCTGATAAAGACTTTGACAATCGATTAGAAGAAAGTATTGAAAAAGGTAGAAAAGTTTAATATTAATAAACGTATCGAATTTAAATGGATATTAATATCTATTTATTCGATGCGTTTTTTATTTGATCGATTTTGAAAAAATTTTAAATGTTTTAAACTAATATGAGTCCTTTACGTACTAATTCGTTACCAAATATACACTCTCCTTTTTTTGACGATTCCACTTGCCTTCTTACTATAAATTTAAGTCCTTTTTAATCTTTTGATTTATAACGCTCTTAACTCAGATATTTTCATCTTTGAGAATCGGATTAAGATTTCCCCTCTTATCTCTGGGTCGGTCGGTTATGTCGCTAGAAGACCTCCCCCTGCTAAATACTGAGTATTTGTGAGTAAAAATTAGAAATTCTTACTCTTTGGAATTAAAATCTTTCCACTTAAAATATCATTTTCTCAGCATTATTGGTCTTTACACATCCAAGTTCGAACATGCATTTTAACATGATTGAATGTAGCAATCGATTCTTTTAAAATCATTATTTCTATCAATTAGAAAAAAGTCAATATAAAAAAGCCCACTATCTCTATTAAAGAAATAATGGGCATTCATTTTAATTTAATGTTTGCTTAAGTGACTGAGATGTTTTTTTATGTTTTAATTGAAAAACAAAAAATAAGAAAGTGCTAGCATTAAAGACCAATCCAAACACAGCTAACATTAATGCTTGATTCCATACATCGTGCAGACCATTTCCAATCGAGATAAGATCCCTAAATCCTTTTATAGCGTATGTCATTGGAAGGAATGCATGGATATGTTGATAAAATGGGGGTGCTAAAGCTATAGGGAATATACCTGAGCTACCGCCAATTTGTAGTAAGAGTATAATGAATCCAAGCATCTGTCCTATTTTTCCCAAAATGGTACAGAGCATTTGAACCAACGATAGGAAAGTAAGACTCGTCAAAATTGTAAAAAGATATAACCCCCATGCATGTTTAACATCTAGGCCCATGCCTTGAATAAGAATTGTTACTGCTAGAATTGATTGAACCAACCCAACCATAATAACTACACTGTGCTTACTGAGAAACCAAGACGCACCAGATGATGGTTCTAAAGTTGTTTCTTTAAGTTGATAAGTAGAAGAGAAAAATGATGCACTAGCCATCAAGCCAATAGCCAATATATAAGGAATTAATCCTGCTCCATAATCATTTACCTCACTGATTTTGTGAGATTCTAACTTTATTGGATTAGATAACATGTCGTAATTTTTATTATTCAAATTCAGTTCATTCGTTTTAGCAGCACCGAATTGTAAGGAAGAACGTAATTGTTTTGTTCCATCAGAAAGATGGGATGCTCCTTTATATAATGATGCGGAACCAACTGCAAGTTTTTGAGAGCTTTCACTTAATTGATTGGCACTAGAGTTAAGCTTTTAATCCCTTTTGCATATTGATTACTTGCATTATCCATCTTTAAAATACTGTCAGAAACAGCGCTTGTTCCATCGGTTAGTTTGTTAGCACCATTATGTGCTTTGGCTAACATTTGGTTAAATGTTCCTAGATTTGAACTAAAGTTATGTTGCCCTTCTGCCAATTTTTTAGTGCCTTCATACATCAATTGTTGTCCTTTTACAAACTGATCAAGTTGACTTTGCACTTCCTGTGAACCTTGTGAAACGGTTAACAGCATAGACTCAAAATCAGTGATTCCTTGTTCTAACTCAACCGACGCTCCTGCATTGGAAGGAGACAATAAATGATCCAAATTCGAAAGCAAACCTTGTTTCTCTTGCTCTGAAAGACTTTTGCTTTTAATGATCAGTTCTTTTTGTTCATTTACTAGCTGATTCTGAACTTGAATTGTTTGTTGTAAAGAGTTCAGTTGGCTAATTATTTCAGGTTGTTTTTCATTTACTCCCTCCATTGCGATCAATAGTGGGGCAATTTTTTCTTGAAATCTAATTGTCTCTTGGTATGATTGCTGTGAGCTTACTCTTAGATCGTTAGCCCCTTGTTCTAATTCTTTAGAACCTTTAGAAAGATTTTCACCTGTCTTGTTTAAAACACCCAAGCCATTTTCTAAATGATCCATACCACTATTAAGTGTTTGTATCCCATTAGAAAGACGGCCAATTTCGGTTTGAAACTCCTGCGTTCCATTGTAAATTCTTTGTGAGCCGTCTTTAAATAATAAGGTACCAGCAGCAAAACTCTGCAAATAGTCTTGTAGAGTTTTAGAAGCATTTGTAATTTTGTTTGCAGCCTGATCTATTTTATTAGCCCCAGTACTTGCATTTTGTAAATGATCGCCTACTTTATTTATGCGATTAAATAATGTGACTACATATTGTTTTGTGATTGAATTTGATATTTTCTCATTGATTTTATTAATTCCAGAGGTTGCTATTGTTGATGCAGTATAGTTTTTCCCTGGATTTGTGTAATATCTCAATCCCATTTTACTAGGATGTTCATCTAACAATGTAGCTCCATTTTTAGAGAAATCATTTGGAATTTCAACTACCATGTAAAAATCTTCATTTTTTAACCCTTTAAACGCTTCTATACGACTGGTAAATTTCCATTTAAACGAGTGGTTCTGTTTCAAATCATGAACCAAGTCTTTTCCCAGCTGTAAATTCTGATCAGCAAATGCTGATCCCCTATCTTCATTTACTACTGCAATAGGAAGGTCTCCAGTTTTAGAATAAGGATTTCTAAAAGCAGATAGAAAAATGCTGCTATAAAGCAACGGTACAAAAAGAATGGCTATCAATGTTAATCCAGTTTTGCGATGGCTGAAAATATTTCTCCACTCGCCCTTTATCATATCCAACTATATTATCCTCCAATGTTTCCGGTTACAAATTATATTTTGTAGGACCATTAATTCAAAGATTAATTTTACTATATAATATCCTTTAGTGTTAGATACTTTATTTTTCCATTTTGAATACCAATCCGTATTCTTAATGTACTTATAGGTCATACTTCATAAGAAATAGATTGGTTAATAACCGTACGATTTAAAGAAGTATTGATGAAATTAAATTAAAATCTACAATAAGTGCTTTATTAACATTTCCAGAGAACATCAATATATATATTAATAATAACAATATTCATAACTTTAACATTAACAATGTTTATATTAATACTAATGATGATGATTAATCTCTTTTACCATCACAAGAACGATTTCATCAGTAATCGTGTAATTGAATTGCTGATAATCATATCCCTCTTCGAAGTTAGGCCCTTCCTTTTCTAACAATATTTAAATTTCCACTCTTATCTCTGGGTCGGCCGGTTTACTTCGTTAGAATCCCCTCTCCCCTGTTAAATACTGAGTAATTGTGAGTAATTATTACTCTTTGATTATGAAATTTTTCCTTTATTAAAAAATTAATATCCAGCATTACCGAAACGCATCAAAGTTTGAACAAAAAAAACTTATCTTCATAATCAAACGTTTGTTTAATTGATGATTTTTCAATCCGCTTCATTACTTTCTTTCGAATCTTCTTATGAATTTCCTTTTAAAAAAGATGCGCAGCAGCCCCCAGTAGGCTCAATGCATGCTTTCTTCAAAGAAAAGCGTATGCTTTTCTACCATGCGTAAAAAAATCGTTACGCAGATCCCCACCCTATATAAAAACTTCATTTTAACAAAAGGAGGGAATCTCCCTTTTTTGCTACATCTTCCCGTGTTCTTTCAAACTGTAATGATTCCCTTTATAACAAACGATGATATGTTCAAAGACTTCAATTCCCATGATTTTTCCTGCTTCAACAAGTCGCTTTGTGACTTCGATGTCTTCCCTTCTCGGTGTACTATCTCCGCTAGGATGTTGGTGACTGACAATAATAGAAGCCGCATTATTTAAAATGGCGCATTTCATCACGTCTCTTGGATGGACGACGATTGCATTTTAGCTTCCTACATGAGCTTTATGTAACCCAACAACTTCATTTTTTGTATTCAGCATGAGGACAAGAAATACTTCTCTATCTTCGTCTGCAATGAAAGAAGCCGCTAATTTTTGTGCTTCTTGAGGCGATGTAATTCGACCAAATTCAAACGTTTCTGATACTTCCCTAATTTCCTGCTTAATTCGTACCACTTCAAAGATTGACGTTAATTCCATTTTTCAACACTCCTTTCCCTTGTTTTTTTCTTCATTTTTTCTTTTACTTGACGGAAAGATTCGGGTGTCCTACCGGCTGGAAAGTTAGTCGGCTTTCGCTGTTTTACGATTCGGAAGGCAAATGGGAAAAATCACAAACAAAAAGCAGCCGTAATGGCTGCTCTCCTTTTATCTTTTATTCTTTCAATCTTTGATTTTACGGTTTCCGGGCTCGTTCGGTGTGGCGGCCTTGTCGTAAATGGAACAGGAACCTACGGAATATAGGTAGCAATGTATAGACCGTGGTTATCGGTCGATTTAATACCGAAGCGACACATACGGAAATGAAAGTAAGGTACACTTTTCCTTCTATTCAATCCGTTGTGCTGTCCGACCAGATTTTATAATAAAGATGATGAAAAATACTCTAGACCATTACTAATGACTCTCAAATAGAAGAATTGGTTGAGTTCATTTTATGGACATTTATCGTTATGCTGGATTAAACACATTGTTGATTAATCATCGATTACGTCTTGAGTAATTAGTTATTCGAGTTTAAATTCACCATTCCTTTGTTTATTTGTGGCATTTTTCTTGAAGATTTATTTTCAACAGCATGAAGGGAGATTAACTGAAAAGACAATCTCCCTTTATAATACAATTTAAATGAATGAACAAGACTACAAACTAAGTCATTTCCTGTAAAGTTGACAATATTTATACTAACTTATTTTAGACCAAAAGCCTTAATAATTTCTTGTTTAATGCTGTTACCTGCATCATCCCAAGCACTAGCTCTAAGTGAAACAGAAGTTGCACCTTTGCGATTCTCTATTTTCGCTGTCCATCCATCTCCTTCAGAAACTAATTCTACTTTTTCCCATGTCGTACCTTCGTCATATGAAACTTCAAGAGATGCACCATTAATTTTGCCGTTTTCTGGTACGCCAGTTACCTGGATAGCATTCAAGCCTAAATCGATCCATCGGCCTGGTTTTGCGTTACCGTTCATGTCAGTATCCACTTTATAATCAAGTGATATAAATGGAAGTTCTGTCTGTTTATTTTCATGATTTTTAGACCAGAATGTCCACTCTGTATGTGTTCTAACGGATGTGTTCCAGCGTTCTGCGTTGCGCCAAGCATCACTAACTAGTCGGTACTCAGTGTTTTCAATAGGATTATTATTTGAGTAAAGTACATCTTTTGCTTCTTTCACAAGCTTTGATCCTTGATACAATTTAAGTGTTTGATTTTGTTGAGAAGTTGTTTCTGAATAACCAGTATGTCCTAATCCTGAATCAGCCCAAGCAGGTATATTTAATTGGAAGTTGTTACCTTGTCGAACAGGCTTCCAGAAGTTGTCACCTAAACGAGGACGTACAACTGGTGCGAACCATTCTTCATTTAGTGTTTGACCTGGCTTGTAGGTCACTATTGGTTCACGCACTTCCCATGGGCTGTCAAGCACGTAAGCTTTATGATACCAGGAATTTCCATCTTGGGCTGATACCCACTCAGTTCTTACTGATGGTAAATTCAATTTAAATGGGAAGCCTACTGCACTCGAACTATATGCTGGAATATCCCATCTGAACTCAGCTCCTTGTGCAGGGCGGTCTGATTTGTATTGAGCATTAATCTTCACAAGATCTTTCGATTTAGGGGAATAAGTTAAATCAGTTGGAATTGCATCATGATGATGATCGACAAGATCATAAACGTATTCAGTATCAGGGTTACCTTTTACGTTAAGTCTTACGTTGCCACTTTTCGCAGCTTCAATAAGCTCTTGACCCTCAGTTCCACTAATTGAAGCAACCGCAACGGGCGTATCTCCAGTATTTGTTCCTACGTATTCACTGAATTCTTGTGGACCATTATTTACGGTAATTACTAATTTTGCACCTGCTTCATATGCTGCTTGAGCTCGAGCTGGTCCAGATACTTCACTACTACGTTCAACGATAACTGTCTTACCCTTCACATCCAGACCATTGTAATCTTCCGGAGCACCCTTTCCTGCGTAAACAGCTTCAAAGTCGAAGTCACCTTTTAGTAACGTACTTCCAGCTTGAGGGATTTCATCAAGTATGTGGCCACGGAAGTTAATCTCCATTACAGGTTCTACAAGTCTCCAGCGTGTGTTCATTGTGAATTTTCCATTTTTAACTGGCTCAGTTGGTGCAGCATACATTTTATCTACAGTAACTGGCATTACGGAAGTTTCACCAACAGCTTTTCCATTGATCGTACGGAAATATTCCATTTTTCTAAAAGTCACTTCAGTCTTATTTGGAACATTTGCTGTTATTTCAGTTGCTTTACGAGCATCCAATTCAACAGTTTGTGGACCATTCAAGTTAATTTCTGGATTTCCGACAAGTGCAACACCAGCGTGATCTGTTTCACCGTCAACTTTCATCATTGACATTGCTGAATAAGTTCCTGGCTTCAGTCGTAATTCCTTTGTACCATCAATTGCAATAAACTCTGGAACGCCACTTGGTCCAAGTAGATTGATATACGTCAAGGTAGGATTTCCTTCACGATCAATCGCCTTTAAAGTAAGTGGGTATCTTTCATCTTCTTTGATCATAGCCGTTGCAGTATGCACTATCGTTTTACCATCTATATCTGCAGAAATCTGTCCTTGATAGCGTGAACCAAGAGCTCCAAGTTTCGGATCAAGTGTTACAGTAACTTTTGCACTTCCTTTTGCTGGCACTGTAATCTTGTTTGTTGAAAGCTTGAATAAACCTACTGGAGCATCTGAACCACTCTTATCTGTAATCTTTGCTGATAGATCTAGTGTTACAGACTCATCACCATCGTTTGTGTATGTAATCGTTTTATCAACAGGAACATCATTATTATGTGGCCAATCGTAGAAACCAAAGTCCAGTGATCCTGTTGCACGTATATTTCCTAATGTTGCAGCTGCAACATCAAGTCGACCAGTTCCTCCTTCAAGTGGCTTAATATTATCTAGTTTTTTCGTTGTACTCATTAAGGCATCCTTCAGCTGCGCTCCCGTCCAATCAGGATGACGTTGTGCAAGAATAGCAGCTGCACCTGCTACATGTGGCGTTGCCATAGACGTACCACTCATCGAAATATAAGAACCGCTACCTTTAGTTGTATATTGTGAACGAGCAGCGTTAATATTAACACCCGGTGATGTGAGATCAGGCTTTAATCCCGAACTTCCAAAACGTGGACCCCTTGATGAAAAATAAGCAAGTTTATCAGATTTATCAACCGCACCAACTGTTAGTGCCGCATCTGCTGCTCCAGGAGAACCAATACCCTCAGCACCTGTATTACCAGCCGCAATGACAAATAGCGAACCCGTTTCTGCACTTAAGTTATTTACAGCTTGAGACATCGGATCAGTTCCATCACTTGCCTCACTACTACCTAAGCTCATACTTACAATTTTGGCATTATGCGCAGCCCATTCCATGCCGTCGATAATCCAGGATTCCAAACCAGATCCTGCATTATTAAGTACTTTTCCGACAAGTAAACTTGCTCCTGGAGCTACCCCTTTATTTTTTCCACCTGAAGCTGCGCCAGTTCCAAGTACAGTGGATGCTACATGCGTACCATGTGCATTAAAGTCGCGTACATCCTCCCCTGGTACGAAGCTTTTTGCCTCTTTCAGTTGACCTGTTACATCAGGATGTTCCGCATCGATTCCTGTATCAAGAACGGCTACTTTTACGCCCTGTCCATTGAAACCTGAATTCCAAGCAGTAGGTGCCCCAATCTGTGGAACACTTTGTTCAAGGTTAGCTTTAACTCGGCCATCTAACCAGATCTTTTCAATTCCTGGAGTAACAAGGGATCTTGTACTATTAGCAGTAGGTATATTTTTCTTGATGTCTTGCCAGAAATCTTTCGAATCCTTCTTGTCAGCAGAAAGTGCTGCACCATTAATACTTTCAAGTACATGTATCTTTTTCGAAGCTTTAAGTGTTGGCTGAACTGCTGAGCGAGTTTTCGACTGTGTATATTGTACGATTACTGGAAACGTTTCTTGAGAAGCATCATCATATCCCTCAGCAATAAGAGTAGTGATATTGAATAAATTCATATCTAAAACTCCTGAAGCTAAGTAAGGCATTGCTTGATCTGGAATAACATATGTATCTTTATCGACCGTCATAATACGTGTTCCGCCTGCTGCTTTGTCTGCGGGCTCGACACTTATAACACTTTGTCCATCCGCAAATTCTGTTACTGTCACAACATCACCTGTAATAAGCGTAATCATATGTTTTCCAGTGCTTGCTTTTGCGTTAATCCCCTGAAGATTTGTTTCTTCAGAACTATTTGCTCCATTTAAGATTGTATTGCTAGTACCATCAGCAAACGCTTGAAAGGTCGGAACTGCAATAAGAGCCGTTGTCATCATTGCAGTAACATACTTCTTAATCTTCGGTTTCCCTATCATTTACATTCTCCTCCTAGTATCCTTTAACGCAAGTAAAATCTAATGATGACTGCTTATATGAATCTATTAAATATAATTTTTAACGTTCATACTCAATCCTTCACAAAAAGTTACTTTACAAATTTTATTATCAAGAATATTCAGAATTTTTTCAATTGGGTTATATAAACCTTGTATATAGTGAGTATTTAGAGTAATAATCCAAATTCTCAACGATATTCGACATAATGTTCGGAGAAAGTTTATAAACTTGTATAATCTAAAAGACATCAATCTACATTTCATGAATAGTACATTTATTTGAGAAGAATTAACAATAAACCTAACATTTGGTGGAATAGGAAGTTCAATAAAATTAGGAACTTGGCCTAATACAGCTTAAGCATGCGGTACGTTAGAAATTATCAACTACATAATCAGCCCAGTTTTACATTTCAAATTTATTTTCTATTTCTATTTAATATATAAAAAAGCACCCTATAGAGGTGACCTTTTTCAAATGTCTTCTCTATAGGGTACTTTTTAATTTTTCCCTACACTTTTATTTATTAATTCTTTATTGTTGTACTACTGTAACCGTCTGTGCCTTAGTTGTTACTTTAAATCCATCTTTACTAGTTACATCGGCATAAACTGAATACGTACCGTTTGGAACATCTGCTTCTGGAGTCCATTTCAAGTGAATTTCAGTTTTATTTTCCGCATCTAAAGAATCAATTACGTTACCATTAGCATCTTTAACATAAACTTTCCAATTTACAGCGTTACTTGCAAATGCATTGATTCCTGCAGGAGTTTTTGCATTTACATTTTTATTTGGATATACACTGAAATAGCTAACAAGCATTCCATCGTTAATATAAGAAGGGTCTCCCCAAACTGTATAACTTTGGTTTAGTGCATAGTCTGCTCCTAATACTACTACGCTCTTTGGCTCTTCTTTTACTAGAGTAGATGTAGCACCTTGAGGTAATGGCTTATATTTACCGTTATACCAAACGATCGCACCATTATAACCACTTCCAACATCATCCGCTTTGAACGAGATTTCATATTGCCCATCTTTAGGTGTTACTTTTATATCTGAAACAACTGGAGCAACAGAGTCAATATGCAATGGAAGTTTTACAATTTGTGGCTTCGCATCTTTATAATCAAGTGTCGTTTTAATGACATAGTTATAAACACCATCCTTCACTAACTGTCCATTTTGATCCTTTAAATCCCAACCATATCCAGTATTCAAATAGTTTCTGTAAGACATAATGTTTTTACGGAATTTCCACGGCTTACCAGTATATTCACTAAAATCACCTAAGTATTGAAGTAATTCACCTTTATCATTTTCAACGTACATTTCTGTTTTAGCTAAGTTACGAAGTACTGTAAATGATGGGTACACTACTTTCAATGGAGTATTAGGAGACATAACGATTCGATCCATATTAAATCTTCCTGTTCTTGAATCATAGCCTAATGGGAATACATTTTCTGCTCCAATTTCATCATTCCAAAGCGTCGTATAACCTAAGAATGCATCTTTTTCATACGCAGCTGGATCAATATTTTGAGGCTCATCCCATTCACCAAAATATCCCATATAAGGAACTGTTAACGGTACTGCTGAATCGCTATTATTTCCAGACGGAACTAAACGTACATATCCTTCAACAAATGAACCGTTCTTTAAGCTTGATGGAAGTTGAATTTGAACATCAAGATTTTTTTCTTGTCCCGGTTTGATTTTTAACGTCTTTCCTTCCGTGTCTGTTACTGTTTCACCATTTACAGTTACTGTAGCACCTTGGATACGCTCACTTTTTAACGTTAAATATTCTTTTGAATCCAATGTTCCATCATAGTCTAAATCAAACTCTTTTGTTTCTCTGCCATCAGCTAATACATCTACATACACTTGATATTCTAAATCTTTTACATTCAGATTTTGAAGAGCTTCTGCATTTAATTTGAAATGTATATTATTCGTTTTAATTTCTTTTAACGCAACTGCCCCTGCTTTCTCAAGTGGTGTATTCTCACTTGTCACAAGTACAGGCGTTTTGATTGCATTTTTAATTTGCATTAATCCAGATCCTTGAATACGTGGAGAATATGGTACTTCATTATTAGTACGAGGATCCTGTACTAGTTTAGAAGTATTCATTAAAGCAATTTTTGCTTTTAACGCTGCTTCTTCTGAATGTTTTAAGCCTTTTTCGTAAAGCGATTGTAATACTAATGCCGAGCCACCTGCAACATGAGGAGTTGCCATTGATGTACCACTCATCACTTCATAGCCATTACCTGGTACTGTTGAGTAAATATTACCTCCCGGCGCAGAGATTTCTGGTTTAAAGTCTAATGTATGAGGTGCTCCGTAAGATGAGAAATACGACATCGTGTTCTTATCTGGATTGTCAACATACACCCCTTTAGACGGTTTCATTTTTACAATATAACCACTCGTTAACTTCGAAATTAATGCATCACCGATTGCTTTACTAGTCGTAGCTGCTTGCGGAAATAAAGAATAAGTACTCCAATAAACTCTCGGGTAATCAATATCCTCATTTGCAGGAACAAGGATAACTGCTTTTGCTTTCTTCTTGCTTGCTTCAGATTGAATATAAGAGTATGTACCATACTTTACCTTTGGTTTTGCGACAACAATCTTGCCTGTTAAATCAGGAAGATTTTTAAAATCTGCTGTTTTACCTTCTCCAACATATACCATTTCATAAGATTCAAGCGGTGATAATACTTTAGAAAGGTCGAAGTTAAATTGAGTTTGATCTTTATAAGGAAGCTGTAATCCATTTTCTTCCTGAAGTGTATTCATATGTATGTTTGTATTCTCATAAGAAGCAACAGATAACGCGAAAGGACTTACACCTGGTTCTCCAACTGTACCAATATCTGGATTTTCAGCATATGGTTTCGCAGAAGATTGTAACAAATTATTTTGTGTACTATAAGCAGAATTCCCCCCCGCCACAACTACAAGGGTACCTTGTTCAGTCGCTTCACGGATCGCTTTTTGAACTGGATCATCTTCTTCACTAACAAACCCCGAATCAGATCCTAAACTCATATTAATAACATCTGCACCCATTGTGACTGCATGCTCGATACCTGCAATGATGTCATCCTCATACGCACCACTTGCCTTATCTGAGAAAACTTTTTCAGCTAATAGCTGTACGCCAGGAGCGATACCTTGTACTCCATCATTAGATTCATCACCATTTGCACCAACAGTACCAGCTACGTGCATACCATGTTCATTTCCTGCACCATGCGGGATTACATCTGTATCATGATCTGCCCAGTCATAACCAGTTGGAACTTTGTCACTATACCAAACATCACCGACACTTGTTTGATCAAGCTTGCTTTGAATATTTTCTTTCGTATACTTTTCTTTTGCTTTTCCTTTTTCAGTGATCGTCATGTCTTTATGTGTATAATCAATTCCTGTATCAACAACAGCTACTAACAATCCCTCACCTTGGTATCCGTAGCTTTGCCATACTTTTTGAGCTTGTACTAATTCTTTACTTGCTCCCATTGATGGTTGGAATTGTCTCGCGATATGTACATTTGTTACACCCGGAGTTTCTTGAATATCTTTTAAGTTACGGTATTCAGTTTCCATACTAAATCCATTAAATCCTTCAAAAAAACGTTGATTTATTTTAGGAGTTGATCTCTCCTTTGAAATTTGTGAAATTACTTGGTCTTGCTTTTGTTTAAACCGTGTCTTTTTAGTTTGAGTAGAAGTATCTGTAGTTGTAGGTTCCTCGACTTCAACAATTACACGTACTTTATCAGTTGGTTTATATGCTTGTACATTTTTTAAATCTTGATATCCAAATGGGTCTACAGCTTCTCCCACAGCTTGCTTCTGCTCTTCAGCAAAAATCTTTTGACCTTGTTTTACAATTTCATCTACACTTGGAGCTGGTACTTGATTTTCGTTTGTTCCCTCAGCAAATCCTGTCGATGTAAATAACATGGAAGCTAAAGTTGTCGTTGCAAGGACTTTGTAAGGAAAGCTTTTTCTCTTCTTCATTTCTAATCTCCTCTTCAGTAAACTTTAATGTTCTTAATCTATTAAAATAAAAATA
>NZ_NTZO01000457.1 GCF_002559405.1 Bacillus sp. AFS001701
GATTAGATAATTTTTTTGAAATTAAAAATGATGATCGATCTTTTTACTGACACATTAGAGTAATCTAATGTGTTTTCATCTTTTTTAAATAGGAATTTAGTTAAATGAGGATCGTATGTAAAAGTTAAAATTCTTTAGTGCTTATTGCTAGATTTCTTAATTAAAATAGATTATAATAAAAAATTGTATGAAATGAACTAATTAATAGGTTTAACTTTTTATACTTACGAATAAACTATGAATATGTGCTTCCTAGTTTATTGAAAGATGGAAATAAAACTACATAAATCGATACATGTTTTGAAGGAATTACAAAAGACGTGTAGAAATTAATCATAAGCGATAAATAAGTGGGTTAATGAAAACCAGAACTAGCAGTTGAATGCAATGCTTATGAACTACTGTTTAGCACTTCTTTTTTAGATAATTATTAATTCATATATGATTTAATAAAGTGAATTAACTTAAATTAAAATATATGGAAATATTTTTGTCGAATCATGAAGGAATACAGTGAGTTTTATCGAATAAAATAGTATATGGAGCTGTCAGTATGGGAAACAGAATTCCCGATGAACTTGTCGAGCAGGTTCGTCAGTCAGTTGACATAGTTGATGTAGTAAGTGAGTATGTTCCTCTGAAAAAACAAGGAAGAAATTATTTTGGACTTTGTCCTTTTCATGGAGAAAGCACACCATCTTTTTCTGTGTCTCCTGAAAAACAAATTTTTCATTGTTTTGGATGCGGTGCTGGAGGAAATGCGATTTCTTTCATTATGCAGCTTGAAGGACTTAACTTTCAAGAATCTGTCCATCAGCTTGCAAAAAAGACAAATATCACTTTACCTACAGATACAGTTGACACAGTCAAGAATCCACAAGCTACTGAGCAAGGCATTATGCTTGAAGCTCATGAGTTTGTCAAAAAGTACTATCATCATCTATTAGTTAACACAACAGAAGGTAAACAGGCATTAGAATACCTACTTAACAGAGGAATTTCTAGAGAGGAAATAAAGCATTTTGAGCTTGGGGTTGCTTTAGATTCTTGGGATGCTGTTACTAAGGTGTTAGAAAAACGTGGCTATCCAATGCCAATCATGGAGAAAGCTGGTCTAGTTGTTCGAAGTGAACGTGATGGTAATTACTATGATCGATTTCGAAATCGATTAATTTTTCCAATTCATAACCATCAAGGAAAAATTGTTGCATTCAGTGGAAGAATAATGGGTGAAGGGTCACCAAAATATTTAAATAGTCCTGAATCTTCAATTTTCCATAAAGGAAAGTTATTATATCAATTTTACCAAGCAAAGAATGTCATGCGAAAGCAAAATCGGGCAATCTTGATGGAAGGTTTTGCAGATGTCATTTCTGCGTTTAGAGCTGGTGTCCATGATGCAGTTGCAACCATGGGAACTTCATTAACAGAGGATCAAGCGAAAGTCTTGAAAACATCTGTTGATCAAATTATTATTTGCTATGATTCAGATCAGGCTGGTATTAACGCAACTGAAAAAGCAACGAAAGTTCTTCAAAAGGAAGGATTTACAATTAAAGTTGCACAAATGCCTGATGGCTTAGATCCTGATGAATATATAAGACAATTTGGTCCAGAAAAATTTAATACCTCTATTATTGAAGCTAGTGTATCATTAATGAGTTTTAAAATGCAATATCATCGAAAAGGAAAAAATCTTTTAGATGAAACTGTTAAATTTCAGTATATAAAAGAAATGCTACAAGAAATTGCTAAACTAAGTCAACTGATCGAACAAGATTATTACTTAAATCAACTCTCAAAAGAGTTTTCTATCTCGATTGAAGTACTTAAGAAGGAATTTGGACAATATAGTAATCAGGCAAATCGTATATCTAATGTAACAGAAGTAAAAACTGATATCAAACGCGATATTACTACAAAGACACTTCTTCCTGCACATGTTAGAGCTGAACAATTACTGTTAGCTCATATGTTAAATAGCAGTGACGTGGCTGAAAAAGTAAGACAGCAATATCAGGGTCTATTCTACAATAATGATTATTCCGAGATTATAATCCATCTTTATGCTTATTATGAAGAGGGCAATGAGTCTAATATTAGTAAATTTATGAATTACCTTCCTTCAAAAAGGTTACTTGAAGTAGTTTCAAAAATTGTCAATTTACAGATAGCACCTGAACTAACAGAGCGAGAGTTAAAGGATTATTTAGATGCATTAAACAACTATGATAAACAACAACGTATACGTGAAAAAGAAATAGATCTGAAAAAAGCTGAACGTGAAGGAGATTTTGTAAAAGCTGCAACGATTCTCCAACAAATCACACAGCTAAGATCTAGTATGAAATATGTTAAATGATTCGCGAACTTTTCGAAGGAGGGGAACAGATGGCTGATAAATCGGCTCGTTCTAAAGATACGGAAACAGAAGTAACACTTGATCAAGTAAAAGCATTATTAATTGAAAATGGTAAAAAACGTGGTGTAATTACATATGAAGAAATTGCAGATCGTTTAAACGGATTTGAAATTGATTCAGATCAACTTGAAGAATTTTATGAGCAACTAGGTGAACAAGGTATTGATATTGTTGGTGACGCTGATGATGAACCTAGAGGTACTCAATTAGAGAAGGAAGAAGAATTTGACTTAAATGATTTAAGTGTTCCTCCTGGAGTAAAAATTAATGATCCAGTACGTATGTACCTAAAAGAGATTGGCCGAGTTGATTTACTTTCTGGACAAGATGAAATCAATTTAGCAAAACGTATTGAAGAAGGCGATGAAGAAGCAAAACGACGCCTAGCAGAAGCGAACTTACGTTTAGTAGTAAGTATTGCAAAACGTTATGTAGGACGCGGTATGCTGTTCTTAGACCTTATTCAAGAAGGTAATATGGGATTAATCAAAGCCGTTGAAAAGTTTGATTATCGTAAAGGTTATAAATTTAGTACATATGCGACTTGGTGGATTCGTCAAGCGATTACTCGTGCAATTGCAGACCAAGCAAGAACAATCCGTATTCCAGTTCACATGGTGGAAACAATTAACAAATTAATTCGTGTTCAACGTCAATTGCTTCAAGATCTAGGTCGCGAGCCATCTCCTGAAGAAATTGGTGAAGAAATGGATTTACCACCAGAAAAAGTTAGAGAAATCCTTAAAATTGCTCAAGAACCAGTTTCATTAGAAACACCAATTGGTGAAGAAGATGATTCACACTTAGGTGATTTCATTGAAGACTCTGAAGCAACTTCACCTGCTGAGCATGCAGCTTATGAAATGCTAAAAGAACAATTAGAAGATGTTCTTGATACATTAACAGATCGTGAAGAAAATGTTTTACGCCTGCGTTTTGGTTTAGATGATGGGCGCACTCGTACTTTAGAAGAAGTTGGTAAAGTATTCGGAGTTACACGTGAGCGTATTCGTCAAATCGAAGCAAAAGCGCTACGTAAATTACGTCATCCAAGCCGAAGCAAACGTCTAAAAGATTTCTTAGAATAGAATGTTTAAAAAGAGTTTATCCTTTATTGGGTAAACTTTTTTATTTTCATTTTAAAAAATAAAAACGTTTTAATTAGTAAATATGTCATAATAAAAAAATGTCAAAATATATCGAATGTCCGTACTAAATATATAATTGTAGTGCTATGCTAAATACTTAGTAATGTAAAAACGATTGATTTTTTAATAATTTATTCTAAAAGATGAAACAAAGGATAATTTAAGCAAAAATGGTTATTATAAATTATGGAGACGCTAGTAGTAATTCCATCATTTTAAACAATTGGATACCTATTTACTTTATTTTACAGAATTGTCTTTAAATTTGCAAATACTCATTTTACCTACTTTTTTAATAATTTTTATAATTAATTCAATACTACTAAATAAAAAATAAATGGTTTAAAGACATATTACCTATATCGTAATAGCAATTATTTATTAGAGTTTTTTAATAGAATGGGTTGAATCTTTTGCTTAAACTTTTTGTTGAAAATGATTAAAGTCAAAATAAAAGTTTAATGGGTAACGATGGTTTTAAATGGTTTCTTAAAAAAACTTACTTATTTCATTTATCAAGAGGTGAGTTTATTCAAATATAATATGTAATTATGCTATATAGAAT
>NZ_NTZO01000458.1 GCF_002559405.1 Bacillus sp. AFS001701
TCCCTTTTTTAAGGGGCTTTTTCTTGTTGGGAATCGTTTTATATTTTAGGATCTATTAAAGTAAATAGGGCTTTATGAAATTCTTAAACATAAAAAAATAGTGAACTTAATCACAGATAACTCATAATTGTTTCAGTATGATTAGTAATAATAATGAAAGTGGGTGCTATATTGTGAAAATAGTAGTTCCAAACCAACACGGTGCTTGGGCAAAGCTTTTAATTCCATTTATACTTGGAGTTGCCGCAAGTTCATTTCGTTTAATTCATATCCCTTTATTTATAGGGTGGTTTTTTCTATACCTTGCAACCTATCCGTTAATTATGGTGATCAAAGGGAAACAAGTGTCTTTTTATTTTAATTGGGCGGTAGGTTATTTTCTCATTTCATTCGTATTTTTAACACTCGTGATGTTTGCTGAATGGAGATTGATTTACTTCGGTCTAGCTATGCTTCCATTCTTTCTATTAAACTTATACTTCGTTAAGAGAAACGAACGAGCCTTTACGAATGACATGGTTGCAATTTGTGTTTTTTGTATAGGTGGATTGGCTAGTTTTTATATAGGAAAGGGGCACTTACAAGCGAAGGCTGTGTACAGGTTCAGGAATTCCAAAATGTTTTATATGAGCTTCATCTAAAAGCTCCATTACCCGAATTGCGGCTTGACCTACTTTCATAGCCATATCTATGTGTTCTTGTAAGTTAAAATTAGAATTTGTTAAAGTCATATATAGTGCTTCATGTGTTACTTGGTCAACAAATGGATCAGTATACCCTAACTGAGCTGCATGTGTTCGATAAGCTGCAATTCCTTTTAACCCATAAACCATCGTATCTTGTAAACTTGCAATTGTTTCATCTTTTCCACATACACCTACAATTTTACACCCACCAACCGGAGTTTGTTCACATTGGTTACAAAACATCCTTCATCCCCCTAACGATTTTTACTAACTTCATTATATGGGGGGATCTAATCATTGTTTGTGACTTAAATCAGATGAAATCTATAAACTAAAAAATAAATTATTTCAAATAAAAAAAGATATAAA
>NZ_NTZO01000459.1 GCF_002559405.1 Bacillus sp. AFS001701
TGTTGTGAATCTAAAGGTTCTTATTCAACTAACGCATTGCGATAGTTTAAATTCTCAATCTCCTCAAGCGGTTTTTAACTTATTATCGTAAAAGATAATTTCAAACAATAAAAATAAGGCGATGACTTTTATGAACGAATACGAAAATCTATTAAAAAAATGGGATCATATACTGAACAAATTAGAAAGAAACAATGGTAAAGTGCAGCCAATTGAGTTTGGAGAAAAAGCAACAATAAAAGAAATTCAAGAAAAAGAAAAAGAGTTAGGATACAAATTGCCTCCTTCATATAAATCTATTATTAAAAATTATGCAAAATCATTGTCGTTTTACTATTCATTTTCGGAAGATACAATGATCCCCACTGAATTTAGCGAAATATTTTCTGGAGAAATTAATTGGGACTTTTCAGAGCTTCAGAATTTAGATGAATTAGCTGAAGACTTGGAGGAAGATGGAGAAGATTATGGTAAGAACCTTAGAGGGAAACTAGAATTTTCACATGCTGGAAATGGTGACATTTATGCTTTTGATATGTTAGCTGAGGGTGAAGAAAAACCGGTTATATATTGGGACCACGAAGAAGATACTGTTACCTATATTGCAGATTCTTTTATTGATTATCTGGAAAAGATTACGGAATTAAGTTGTGTGGGTAGTGAAAAATGGCAGATAGATTATTTTTTAAATGAAAATGGTTTAGACACATCAAGTTCAAATGCATTAAGGTGGAAGGAGTGGTTTGAAACATTCTCTGAAACTACCTTAGATGATGTTAAAAATAATATGGACGAGCTAATCTCTTATACTATTTATCGAAAGAAACTAGATAAAGATGCTTTAAATTCCTTTTTGTTATTTAATAAACATGATTTGTTTGATAAATTACTTAATTACCTAAATAAGTATGAAGCGTTTATCGATAAGAAGATGGTTTGCGAGATTATTGGGGAAGCCTTGGGGATATACGCAAAGTCTTGGGTTGCAAATTTATGGGAAGTTAATCATCATATGCAGTTGGATAGTAGATTGCGTTCATATCTTAGTATTAAGTGTCTTGACGGTAATACTGGATTAAAATTAGTATTCAATTATTTAGAAGAACAATCGAATGGGAAAATAAACGGTTATGATGCACTTTCTCATCTATCTTCTAATAAATCGCATCAAGTTATTGTTTGGATGGAAAATCATGTGAAATTCCCTGTTACAGAAGGATGGGACGAATTGTATATCGAATCCAATCCTACTTGGAATGATATAAAAAGATGGTCAGAGTTAGAGGAAAGACATCAAGTCACTTTAATTCATGCTTTAGAAGGAGTGTTAATGAATAAAATGTATGGACCTTCTAAACATTTTGAATTTAGTCCTTCATCAAAAGAGGAGTTCATTTCCCTATTAAATAACTTAAAAATTAAACAAATACTTAGAACAAGAATTCAGATCATAAATAATTTGATTGGAAATGTTAATCAATATTACAATGTGTAATTATCGAAAAATATATAAGAGTCTTCTTCAACTAACGCATCCATTAGTTATATAAAAAAATCGGCTATATAGTCGATTTTTTTATTGAGCTAAATGGCAGTTTAGT
>NZ_NTZO01000460.1 GCF_002559405.1 Bacillus sp. AFS001701
TCAGTTCTGAAAATTTTCCGCAAAATTTCTTCCTTTTCTTTCGTATCCGAAATTAATAATTTTCGAAATTCACCTTGAGGAAGTAATACGATTTGTTTGAATTGATCTGCATTAATCCCTAATAATTCTTCTACTTTTTTATTGACGATTGAAGTTTTGTTAAATTCCTGGCAATAAGGCACTTTTTCTTCATTCTCAATTTTATAAAACTCGATTTTATCGCCTGTAATACCTTTATTTTGTTTCTTTTGATGACCTTTTTGTCTAAAAATATTATAATGGTTTCCTTTTAATTCAAATGTCAATTCAACACTAGTATATAGATCGTCATCTGCAAAATGACTTCGAAGCAGTGTTTGATCATTCCTATTTTCACCGCTCGCCTCTCCAAAAAGAGCAAAACAAATCCCATCAAATATTGTTGTTTTACCTGCACCAGTTGGACCAGTTATTGCAAATAGTCCTTTTTCGTTTAGTCGACTAAAGTCAACATATACCTTATCCTTGTAAGGTCCAAATGCGTGAAGTACTACTTTTAATGGCTTCATATCTATTCCTCCCTTACAAAGATTTCGTGAATAATCTCTTTCATATATTGCTCATCTTTATTTTTCAAATCTTCATTTTTCATTTCTTTATAAAAAGATTGGAACAACTCAAGTTGATTTTTTGATTGTTTTTCCACTAAACTCAGTTGATTTGTTGTTTTATCTGTTTGTAATGTCGTTCGCTTTCGACTAACGTGCATTGCATTTGGATAAACTGTTCTGATTTGCTCCATCGGATGTACGACCATATGTTCATCAGTTAATTTTACAAATACATAATCATCATTCATAGAATGCTGTCTGATTTCCTCAATCGTTCCTTCGATCGATCTTAAATCTCGTTTTGGATGGAAATCTTTCTTAACTACTGATAGCTCACCGTCAGCTTTTAATTCAATAATTAAGCAGCCTTTTTTATGGTTTTCTTCAGAAAGTGAGTACTTCAAAGGTGATCCAGAATAACGAATTGATTGATTTCCTACAAAATGTGCTCGATGTAAATGTCCTAGGGCAGTATAGTTAAAATGTTTAAAATTATGATGTGATACGTATTCAGCTCCACCAATAGAGAGTGTACGTTCACCTTCTGTCTCTTCATCTGAAGGCTCACCATTATTTGTTACAAATGCATGTCCAACAAATACATTTCGTACTGATGGGTCTAATTCTTCATCTCTTATTTTATTTATGATTGCTTTCATAGCGTCATCATGCGAATGAATATCATCGTTTTGTAAAATATAACGTACAATACTTGGTTCGGCATATGGAATTAAGTAAAAATGAACTTCACCATCATCATCATTCAAAATAACTTTCTTAAATGGAGTTTGAAATTTTCCTACTAAATATAAGCCTTCTTTTTCCATAAAACGGCTACCAAACTCAATTCTTTCAGCGCTATCGTGATTTCCAGCAATCGCAAGAATGGGCGTATTACATTCAATTACAATTTGATGGAATACCTCATTTAATAGTTCAATCGCCTCAGTTGGAGATATACTTTTATCATATAAATCACCTGCTATAACAACAGCATCTGGCTTTTCTTCTTTAATTATTGAAATGAATTCATCTAATATAAATCGTTGGTCTTCTGTCATATGTACACCATGTACAATTTTACCAAGGTGCCAATCTGCTGTATGAATAAACTTCATTAAATACACCTCATCATTTTATTTACTTTCATTGTTACTAAATTTATAGAACAACTTTTCTATCTTATATTTTACATCAACATACGAACATTTGTATGCTTTTTAATCACATTAATTCTAAAAATGAATTATTAAGTTAAAATAATTGAAATACTAATTAATATGATTCAAAATAAACCTATTAAAGCTTTAGGAGGCAATTATGGAAAAAATAGAAGACGTAAAAAAATATGAGGAAATAATTAAAAGTGAAAAGCCAATCGTGGTGAAGTTTTATGCAACTTGGTGTCCTGATTGTACACGTTTAGATGCTTTTATCGGAGATGTAATTGAAGAGCACCCATCATTTACTTGGTACACAATGGATCGCGACGAATTTCCTGAAATCGCTAGTGAACAACAAGTAATGGGAATTCCGAGCTTACTTGTATTTAAAGATGGCGAAAAAATTGGACACTTACATAGCGCAAATGCAAAAACACCAGAATCAGTTGAAGAATTTTTAACAACTTTTGAATAATATCAAATTAAATCTTGATGAGACTGGGATTATCCCTAAAATCTAAATAAAATAAATTAGACCACAAGGTAAATGAGCCTTGTGGTTTTTCGTATGCATATCCCTGGTTTACTTGTCTTTAACATTTATCGGCAATTTGATATATCATATACATCTCATGAGCTGATTTATTGTGCTTAATTTCATTGAAGATGTTGTTCGATTTCCTAAAGCCACTAACCGGAACCAAAAAGAAACACCTATATCATCTCGATTATAGGTGTCATTTTTTCATATTAAATTAAAGCTGTTTTCTTTCATGTAAATTAATAAATACATTTTTACAAATACTGTACCATACATATCCTACTAACCAGCCAGCAATAATATCTGAGAAATGATGTACATGTAGGTAAATTCTGCTCATTGATATTAAAAATATCATTAATAGAACGATAAACTGAATCATTTTTTTATGTTTCATCATTGCAGGTTGAATGACAATTAAAATAAATCCTAATGTTAGAAAGAAGGCTGTTGCCATAACTGCATGACCACTAGGGAAACTAAATCCACTTTCCACATAGTACATCGAACTTGGTCTTGGTCTTTCATATAGATCTTTTAAAAAGGAAACGACCACTCTAGCTGTCAATAATGTAATAATTAATGATAAACCAGTCCAAATACGCTTACGTATAATCGAATAAACTAAAACAATCACTGCAAATGTTAAATACATTTTTGAAGAACCAAAATCTCTTAAAAAATAACAAAATGAATCTAGTGCATCTGTTCGAATGAATTCAAAGAATTTAAACGCTGAATCGTCCAAACTCCGAATCATGTTTGAATCATAAATAAGTCCTAAAATAACAAATAGAAAAATAGAAGTAAAAATTGGTATCCAATTATTTTTTTTCATATAATCCTCCAATATAAATTCCAGTTAATGCATCTTAATTGCTTGTACTTTGGATACACAAAAGAAAAACGACGAGAGCACCCGTCGCCACTTTCATGACTATTCTTCTTCCTCATCAATTTCATCAATCATACATTTTTCCAGTAAGTACTCAAAAGTAATATCCGCTAGTTCCTCAATTTCCTCTTCTTCAGGAACATACCCCCGCTGAATGAGCTGTTGATAGAAAAATTCTGCTATTTCTTCCGTATCAATAACTACCTCAATTTCTTTCACTAGCATCACCCCTTACTAGTTAATATGTGAAAAATGAGAAAATATGAAAAAAACCTTTCCAAGCACAAAAAAATATTAATATGTAACCTTTAGCATAATACAACATTGACAAGCATATATTCAATTAAAACATGTTAAAGGAGCGAGATTCCAATGATTAAAATGGACAAGCTAGCTAATTTAAAAGAAATTATGGTTAATGATGAACTGTTTGAAGAAGCTGTTGAAAAACTGACGACAATTGCATTTTTTATTTTAATAGGGATAGGCATACCTTTTATGATTCATATAATTCTACAATTATTGTAGAATATCCTCTCTCTCAATTTGTTTTCTTCTCTGAGAATTTATTTAAATTTTTAAGCACTAGATCCATCACAATTTTATATTCTTCATCTTGGAAGATTGAATATAAAACAGCGTAATCATTATATATATCTAATAATCCATCAATTATTTCTTGTTTTGTTGTTTTATTTCTATTTTTATTAAAATCATTCATTGAGCGAAGTTTTTCTAAGTCTAATTTTGTAATGCCATTTTTATCATTTCTTAGTTTTTTGAGAATTGCATTTGCAGTTTGTGCTGATGCAATTAATGTTAAATCTGTTTCATCGGCTTCTAACCATTCTCCATCAGTAATACGCGCTAATTCGTAAATTGTATCTTCCCACGCGTCATTTTTATATCGCCAAACCTCTGTACGGTACCCCACAATTCGAAAAATTTCTTTTTCATAGCCATTGACTTGAACAAGATCCCCGAAAGAAAATGAATAATTTACTTCTATCCATTCTTTTTCAAGTTTTTTCCCATCATATTCGTTGAGAAGCTGAAGAGTATTCTCAACATAAAGTCCGTCATGATTATTGACTTCATAAACAAAAACGCCGTCCATCAGTTTAATATTTATTAACTTTCCAG
>NZ_NTZO01000461.1 GCF_002559405.1 Bacillus sp. AFS001701
ATCATATTTTCAAATTCGTTTGTGTTATTAAGTTCTAAATATACATATAACTTGCCAATGATATTTTCTTCTAAGCATTTATGTATCTCGTTTCGTTATTTAAAATAAATATGTCATATACGTTATCATATATAATGATATATATCATAACAACAAAATATTCATATATTATACTTTCAAATTCGTTAGTATTATTATTACATACATATTACTTACTAACCTTATTATCTTATAAGTATATATGTATTTCGTTATCTTATTTAAAACACATATATTATATATGTTACCT
>NZ_NTZO01000462.1 GCF_002559405.1 Bacillus sp. AFS001701
TGCGTTAATTCATAATCCACCCTTATTATTTTTAGATGAGCCAACAATTGGATTAGATGTATTAGTAAAATTAAAAATTAGAGAGTTTTTAAAAGAGTTAAACCAAAAATATGGAACAACAATTCTTTTAACAACCCATGATATTTCTGATATTGAGGCATTATGTGATCGTGTAGTTATGTTAGATGAAGGAAAAATCATTTATGATGGAAAACTTGAACAGTTAAAAGGGCAATGGGGCGAAGAGAAAGAAATTCAATTCCAGTTTATTAAGCCAGTAAATCATACTACATTAAATGAATTGATCGGACGAACTGATGTAAAATGGAAAGAAGAAGAAGGCGAAAATATTTGGAGTGTTACATTACCGAATGATGAAACACTTATCTCTATGATTATTGCAAAAGTAGTTCAATCAAATCCCGTTAAAGATATGAAGATGTTAGAAATTTCTACAGAAGAAATTATACGAAACATCTACCAAGAAGGTATTAGTAATGAGTAAGTATATTGAAATCATTCGAATCCGTTTCTTAATGATGTTAGCGTATCGTACTAATTATTACACCGGGATTGTTATTTATACGATTAATATAGGTGCTTATTTCTTTTTATGGAAAGCGATCTATGGTCACCAAGGATCAATTCAAGGTGTTTCAGTAAACCAGATGACTACTTATGTAGCTATTGCTTGGATGGCAAGGGCGTTTTATTTTAATAATCTTGACCGTGAAATTGCTGAAGAAATTGTAGAAGGTAAAGTAGCAATAGAACTTATTAGACCTTATAACTATTTACTTACTAAAGTGATGCAAGGGTTAGGTGAGGGGATTTTCAGATTTTTTTTCTTTTCAATTCCAGGTTTTATTATAGTTGCTTTAATTTTTCGTTTAGATGTTTCATTTAATGTAAAAACTTTAGGTTTATTTTTAATTGCTTCGATTTTCAGTTTTGCAATTAATACACAATTGAATTTATTAACAGGTTTAATGGCATTCTTCCTTCAAAATAATATGGGATTTATTCAAGCTAAACGTGTCATCATTGATTTATTTTCAGGTTTAACGATTCCGATCACGTTCTTTCCGGTTTGGGCACAAGATGTGATGAAGTACTTACCATTTCAAGGGATCAGCTATATTCCTAGTATGATTTTTGCTCAAGGCATAAAAGGTGAATTGATTTTAAGAGGCCTTTTATTTCAAGTAATTTGGATCTTTATTTTATGTATCCCTATTACTCTAATATGGTATAAAGCTAAAAAGCATCTTGTTATACAAGGAGGTTAAAGAATGTTTTATTTAAATATATTTCTTCAATATTCAGGTCAATATTTAAAAACGAAATTACAATATAGAGCAAATTTCTTTTTATCATTTTTATCAGATTTGATG
>NZ_NTZO01000463.1 GCF_002559405.1 Bacillus sp. AFS001701
TTTCAGCCGATCGTGTTGTTCAACTAAAACATGCATTAGTTGGATACGTTAAATAGAATTAAGTTTATTTTTTTCTTTCCAATTTTGAACTAGTGCTTCGTGCATTTCTTTTGGTTTTTCAATCTCAATCCAATTTATATTACCACTATATCTCCAAAAAATATTTTTTAAAGGAAGTTTATGTCTTAATCTAACTTGCTCTTCTTTATAAATGAAAACTCGTATAAATGTTGATTTTGTAAACCATTCATTATCATTTTTATGCATTTCAATATTCTCAATTTCATTCCAAAAAATTTTATTACCTTTAAAATCAACTACCACACCTTCATCATCCCAATATACTCCTTTACCTCTTTTTCTCGAAAGGAATATAGAGTATGAAGACCAAAATAGTAAAAAATCAAATGCTACCAACCCTATCCAATAGAACAAATTTGAAACAGTAAAACGACTTAAACTTACTGTGAACATAATTGTTAAAAATAGTGAAATTGAAGCAATTACTATGAAAAAAAACATCAATTGGATTTTAGCCTTATAAACTTTCATTCTTGTTGTTTTCAACTCCTGTTAGAATTATTTTTTTGTCTTATTAGAGTTAATAAGTTAATTATATAGTTTATACCAACTTTTGTAATTGGCGTAATTTTATTTTGTTTCAATGAAGTTCAAACATTCCTTATTGCACTAACCTGTCAGTTAGTTGTTTAAGAAAATCATCAATTTACTTTAACAAGTTCAATTAAGTAAAGATAAATCCAAATGTGACTCGGGATTATCAACTAAAGCATACTTTTCCCTTAAAAAATGCCATCTTGGTTTCGGTTATTTATCTCTTGTTGCATTAAGGTAATGAGGTGAAAAATCCTATTATCTTATGATTCTTTTTTATACGAAAATCCAATTCTTTTTTTGAGGCTATGTAACTAGCCTAGTAATACAAAAAGAAGCATATAATCAAAACGGGTGAATCAGATTAATACGAAAAAATAAAGGAGAAGGCTGTTTTTTGTTTAGAATATCAACTTGCATTTATGAATAATTCTTTTATTCGAATTTATAGATTCAATGAAAGAGGTGAGTGCAATAAAATC
>NZ_NTZO01000464.1 GCF_002559405.1 Bacillus sp. AFS001701
TTCATCGTTTAAAAAATGGTGAAGAATTGGAAGAATACGATGCTAAGAAGCATCTTAATACACTAATTTAAAGCACTAGAATAGAAAGAAATGGAAATGGATTTAGTAAAAGATATAAGCATCAACATCGACAAAAAGGTGGAATAAGAATTGGAACTACTGGGCTTTCGTTTGTGGGGCAAATATCATTATCTTCAATTACATGGTTCAGTGCGTTAAGTGTTGTATTTGCAAGTATTACAACATTTGGATTATCACGTTTCTTAAATAATAAAAAGGTAGTCAACCAAGGTTTTGAGGCACAAAAGGAAGCTTGATCAAATTGTGGGAGTATTTAAATCATTATCTTTTCATTTTATTTATACAATTTGACTAGTCAAACTACGAGGTTTTAGAAGAAGTAAGTTATCAAAACTCCGTAAATTGGCGAGTGGCAATTATGGCTGTTAATGAAAGGAATTCGGGAAAACTGTAATGAAATTTAATATGATGGGAGATTTTCAATCATGATGGGAAGGTGTTTAGCCCATATGTCACAATTAAAGAATTTGAAACAAAAACAACCGATTAATTAGAGTGAGTTTCAATAAAACTTCAACATGTTGACAATCAATATTCAAAAGATTCCTGTATAACCAACTGGGATCATTTGCATTTGAAGTGGTTTAGTGAATTTACTTTTACTATAACTCATAAATACCTCATATGTTGCAGAACTAGTTTTAAACTAAATAATATAAATAAAGCGTGGGAAGCAGTTCGAGATCAGCTTGTTATAAGCAGGGTAAATGGTGGAATTCCATATATAATTGTCCAAGATGGGGACTATTTAAAAAATGGCGAGCTTTATTTAATGCATTCATATGAAAAGACTGAGCCAGATATGAAATATGTTGAATAAGTAATTCCGTATATTCATCAGTTATCGGGTAAAGGCTTTAATTTGTAGATGGATATTGAAGGGTAGTCAGTGCTGTTAAGTTATGATGGGAAGAATAG
>NZ_NTZO01000465.1 GCF_002559405.1 Bacillus sp. AFS001701
TCCGATTTAATCAGAAGCACCTCTGAACAATTAGTAGATTCAAAATTTTATAAAGGTATAATTTGATTTAAGAGAGAAATTTAAGGTATAAAGAGGAAGTCTTTTATTTTCAAGCATTCGGAACTTACCTCCGAAACGCTCGGAACGTCCGATTTAATCGAAAGGGGGGTTGAAAATGGAAGGGCAATTTATGAAAGCATACACAATAAAAGAAGTTCAAGAACGTACTAAGGTACCTCAAGGAACCATTCGCCAATGGGAAAGAGATTTAGAAGGCGTATTTGTTGTCCCAAGAGATGAACGAAACAATAGGTACTATACTGATTTTGAAATTGACATTATTAATAAAATCAAAGAAATGCGTGACAAGAATGTTAGCATAACGATGATTAAAGACTTGTTGCAAAAGCATTCCGAGACGCTCGGAACTGATTCGGAACCACAACCTCCAGCAGTTCAGCCGACGATCCCACAGATGTCACAAAATGAAGCGATTACTACTCTTAAAGAAGTTCAAATAGCTTTGCAATCATTTGAAGCATTTAAAGAACAAATGAAGCTTGAAATTCGGAATGAGATTAGGAATGAAATAAAGAATGAGGTTACAACCGAGGTTATGAAGCAAATAGCAGCTACTTCATTAATTCCTCAACAACAAATGGAAACTATTGCTTTAGCGCTTTCGAACAGTTCAGAAGACTTTCTGAAACTATCATCAAGTGTTTCGAGTACTTCAGAAGAAGTTTCGAAGCTTTCAAAAAGACTTGAAGAAGAGTCAATAAGAGCAGAAGAAGATAGAAAAACATCTTTTGATCGTGACCGCACTTTAATGGAAGGTGTGAGATTGATGCAAGAAATTAAAGAATATCAAGAATTGAATTTTTTCCAAAAAATATTCCGTAAAAAGAAATAGGTCTAATAAGGCCTTTTTTTT
>NZ_NTZO01000466.1 GCF_002559405.1 Bacillus sp. AFS001701
TTCTTTTTCATAAATGATAAAGCATGTTTAGCATAATCTCTTGCTTGTTGGGAAATGGCTAAAGGTATCCCCGTCATATGCAGGTGAGTCGCTGTCTTATAATACTCTTCATTGAAATCCTCTATTTGGAAATGACTTGCTGCAGACCCTTTTCGGAAATATTGAACTTCTGGATCCCCTTCGGTTACTTTCGATTTCAATTGGAATCCCGTCGGGTTCAGATCATCTATTAACACGCTACTAATGTCAACGCTTTCATTTTTAAGCCGTTGGATAATGAATTTACCAAAAGCATCCTTCCCTACTTTGCTAGCCCAGCCGGAACGAAGTCCAAGCCTAGCAAGTCCGATGGCAACATTAGTTTCAGCACCTGCAAGTTCTAGGCTGTATTGATTAATTTCATGTAAGAAACCAGGTTTGTCGGCAATAAACATCGCCATAGCTTCACCAAAGGTAATTACATCTAATTGTCGCATGATAAAGCCCCACTTTCTGTTGCTAATTCAGTAACAAAATAAATATATTCTTTTGTTTTCTCTTTCGGTTCAATTGGAAATTCAAGCGCCTTAACGATATCAACTGGAAAACTCTTCATAACTTTCATCCAGCTAAGATTTCCTTCCGTTTGCACCGGTAAGGTTTGTAGACTGCCATCATGTTCTTCTACCTGTTTTAAATGAAGATAAATTACATATGGAGCAAGTTTACTTAATGCCTCCTCAACATCCTGACCACAAAAATACCAGTTTCCGGCATCAAATGTCATTTTAACAGGAATATCGAGTTCGGTAACGCTTTCAAAAAAAGATGTTAAAGAATGAACGTTCCCGCCATAATATGTTTGGTCGTTTTCGATCAGCAACTGGACATCTTGGTGATGGTTGAGGAAATTTTTTAATTCTAGGACATCTGAAACATCCTTATTAAAATGACCCAAGGATATCTTTATCCATTTTGCTCCAAGTACCCTTCCTTCATCGAAAACTTGCATTAAGTGCTCTTCATTTAATTGGTAATCTTCTTTCCAGCATTCAATCGGAACAGAGTAGATAGTGAAAAGCCCATATTGATCAATTTTTCGTCTAATTATATCAAGCTGTGGGTTCTCTACTGGCAATAATTCATGGCGAATCTCCACTCCAAAAGCACCAGACTGAGCAATTAGCTCAACAAATGATGAATGCCCTTTCTCTAATACTTCGATTCTGTCAAAAGCATTTAACGGGACAATTACATTTTTCATTGCGAAGACCCTTTCTATCAAGTTATTTAATAAAACATTTGAGTGAATCGATTTAGTAAATCGTTTTAGTAAACCGTTTTAGTAAATCGATTTACTTGTATTATAAGCCCTTCATAATTTTTTATCAATAAAGATTTTTCAGTTAATATTTGGTAATTATGGACAAAACTCCTACACTTTCCACAAACAATGTCAGGCACCTATTATGAGGGCTTTATTAAATGAGAAAGCATGTTCTAAGTTAGTGACTACACATTATAAAAAAATACCCATTCTTAATGGTCTTAGGAACGGGTATTTTTTTATTTCTTTAATAAAGTAGCTAGTTGATAATCTTTTATATGTATCAATTTTCATTTAACAAATGCATTTCTATCTGAATGTAATCTTTGAAACCTATTTTTTTTATATACCGGCAGGTAATAAACATATTTTTAACTAATCAAGGATTCATTCAAAGGAGTAAGAGNNAGAGACACCAGATTGTTTGCTAACCTCATCGATAACTTCAAGACATCAACGGACAATTGTAAAGTATGATTCTTGCTTTTATTTAGAACACTCGCTTCGTTCTCCTTTAATGGTAGTTGGTTGAACAGAAGCATCCCCCAAGATTTACCAAAGGGTAATCGTACCACTAGCACCACCTGCTACTTATTTGCTGAATATACTAGTTGGAATTGACCAGAATACGACACCAACCGACTTGGCAAAAATCCAGCGCTAATTAGGAAAATATACGAAATCCGTATATGTTGATGTTTGCTACAATAGCGTTTATTCTAACTGGACCATTTTCCGGCTATATCATTTCTGTAGAGTGTGATTTAGAAATTATGAAGTAATAGAATTTTATAGAATCGATTACTTTTTATCAATTTAATAAAGTATTTTAACCTAAAATATTTTGATATGAATATAGGCTCTTTATACTTTATTGAATTTTTTACAAATGCATTTTATAAAAGTCTTTCTCTTTTTAAATCTCACAATTCCAGTTAATCAAGTTAAACATAAAACACCTCTCCCTTTTACCTACATATCTTATCTTTTCCCTTCTGATATACAAAATTTGTATCACCTCTAATTATAGAGGTTTCTTTAAAAACGCCTCTATTTATGATAGGTTTCCCCTCTATTAATACTAAACTACATCCTTTACAATATGACTATCCTGTCATTTACTCCAATAAAAAAGAGTACCAAAAAGGTACTCGTGGTATTGAACTATCGCGTGCGTTAGTTGCATAAAGTG
>NZ_NTZO01000024.1 GCF_002559405.1 Bacillus sp. AFS001701
CTTTCTGCTATGCGTAAGGCATCAGCCCTCTCGATTTACTAACATTTCGAAGCTCAATCCCTTCAACCATTTGGCTTTCGGCCCGCAACCTAACTGTCTACGCTTAAAGATTAAAGTTACCTTTAACCCTCCAAGACTCGCTACGAGTGAATGGCTAGTTCTTTCTCGACGGGAATCCCACCCGCTATATGATACGACCTAGGCTCGGCCGCACACGCATGCGTTCGTATTATAAGATCCTAAAAATATTGTTGTTGTAAAAGAGGTCATTTATAGTACAAAAATAGGATAGAAATAGCAGATTTTACTACTGCTTTTCTATCCTTCTTTTTTTGTATTATAATGTGTGTCACTAAATAAAAACTCATAATTATAAATATTTTTACTCATTTGCTTGACTTTCAATAAAATACTTAATGAGTTCTTTTCATTTAATACTTTATTTAAAGGATTTCATCAGCCAAAACATTTTAAAATAATGGCATATTTGTGTAGAGTTGATTCTTATTACTCCTATTAAAGAACATGGAAATCTTAGATATGCGGTTCCAAGTTCTTTAACTTTTTTGATTATATGGTTCTATTCCAAGTTACTATGTCGCCCAAATGCCGCAGTGTGGTCCACATCATTCAGATTACTATAAAGTAAACAAATCGTATCAAAAAGAATATGGACACATTGGTCGAATAATGAGCCAAGTGGTTGTATCGTTTTCAGTTCATTCTCGCGACGATACTTTGTGGCTGCAGGTACATGCAGGATCTTGGTGGCTCCAGCAGCAAGGGAAGACTCCGGATTGGTCGTAACGGCAATAACCGAACATCCCAATGATTGTGTTTTTTCAGCTGTCCAGACTACACTTTTCGTGGTACCGGAACCTGAAACGGCTACGAGTATATCACCTTCGGCTATCGAAGGAGTAATGGTTTCACCTACAACATATACATTTGCACCCAAATGCATTAATCTCATCGCGAATGATTTGGCCATTAACCCCGAGCGCCCCTCGCCAATGATAAAGATCCGCTTTGCTTTTTGCAACTGGGTAGCCAATTCGCGAAGCTCTTCCTCCTCCACCTGACTTAGGACGGTTTCTACTTCACTTAAAATAGTTGGAATCACTAACATGTTCTATTCTCCCTCCATAATTGCCTGTTTCAATTTGGCTGCTGCCTCTTTCGGATTAGTTGCTTTAGTAATTGCTGAGCCGACAATCACTACTGATGGATTTAGGGATTTTCTTAATTTGGCTAGTGAATCAATCGTAATCCCTCCCGCTGCAGCGATTTGAATCGAGGTACCAGTAAAAAGAGTACTGTTCATTATCCCCTTATTCCGTGCACCTGATTCCTCTTGCTCATCCTTGCTTACATGAGCACAAAAGATGGCGTCAGGATAGTTTAATAATTCCCTAACTTGGTCTTCTGTTGTATTCAATAAATCAAACATGACCTTCTTTTCGTAGCGAGCTGCGACTTCCATGCAGGCATTAATAGTTACTAACGGAGAAACACCCATTACGGTCACAATATCGGCTCCTGCTTCAAAAGCCATTTCAAATTCATAACGGGCATTGTCCATTGTCTTCATGTCAGCCACAATGGTTTTGTGTGGAAAAGTTTGCTTCAACTCTCTAACACTTGCCATCCCGAATTCCTTGATTAAAGAGGTTCCAACTTCCACCCAATCGATTGAATCCTCGACGATTCTCGTCAAATTAATAGCATCGGCGATTTGCAGCCGATCCAAGGCTAATTGTATTTTCATGGTTTTAACTCCTTATTTTATATTAGATAAACCGATTTACTAAATCGATTTATCTTGATTGTACTCCAGCCGTCATTGTATTTCAATTAAGAAAGCTACTAGTTTGAACCAAGCTTAGATGGTGTTAGGCACTGACTACACCATCTTGCTAGGAAACACATACTCTTTAGGCTTTTTCTCTACCTTATTAATTTGATCAAACAACAATTCGGCGGCCTTTTTCCCCATTTCCGAGGCTGGCTGGACAATGAAAGAAATAGGAGTTTCCAACAGATGAGCAAAAGGAATATTATCAAAAACAATCAGATCTATATTTTTGCCTAGCTTGAGTCCCTTTTCGTTTAAAAAATCCATTACTGCTAAAAAAACACGATCATTTGCAGCAAAAATAGCAGTTGGTTTTTCCTCTAATGAAAAAAGTTTTTCTAATTTGCTTTTCATATCCGGGATTGCTGCTTCCAAAATAAAATCTGGGTTAATGTTTAAGCCAGCCTCCAACAAGGCTTGTTTATATCCTTTTAATCGATCTCTACGCGTACTAACCATAAGCTGCTGAACTGCAAATGCGATATTTTGATGTCCCTTCTCAATTAAATGGTGGATCGCCTTATAAGTAGACTCGGTATTGTCCGTAATCACCGAAAACACATCCAGGTTTTCTACTTTTCGATCGACAAACACAACAGGGTAGCCTTCCTTAATCATGCGTTCATATAATTCATTATTTTGGCAGGTAGGAAAAATAATCAGGCCATCCACCTGCTTCGCCCGCAGCATTTCAATATATCGCTTTTCCTTCTCAGGATCATCATCTGCATTACATACGATGGCGTGTAAATCATGTCCATTACAAAAATCTTCGATAGAACGGCTAACCTCATTTGAAAAATCATGCATAATATTGGCCACAATTATTCCAATCATGGAGGTTCGCTTTTGCTTTAGACTTTTAGCAATATAATTTGGATGATAGCCAAGCTTGTCAATCGCCTCTTCAATCTTTAGCTTTGTTTTTTCGCCCATATATTCAAACCGTTTATTTATAAACTGTGAAACTGTACTTTTTGATACGCCTGCTTCTCTTGCAACATCTGCCATCGTTACTTTTTCCATACTATCTTCCTCTTTCAACATGCATAATGACTTCATTATAAAGATAAATCTGCCAATTTTCCAGTTAAGAGATAGATGCGCTTAGCATTCTGGCTGCCTGAACCTCCTCCATCAGTTTCCGTGCATTTACTTTGACTTCTGATAAATAGGCATCTGTTAAAGTCTTCTTTGGATCTACCAATGAGGTGCCTACACCTACTGCAACGGCACCAGCGTAGATATAATCCTTTGCATTTACTAAGTTAATCCCACCCGTTGGCATGAGCGGAATCTGCGGCAGCGGTCCGGCAATATATTTAAAATAACCTGGACCGACACTCCCCGCTGGGAACACTTTAATCACATCAGCCCCATTCTCAAAAGCGTTTAAAATTTCCGTCGCCGTAAAGGCGCCTGGAACACTGATGACCCCATATCGCTTTGTCATGCGAATCGTCTCTATATTTACCGTCGGTGAAAAAATAAACCGCGATCCCGCCATAATCGCCGCTCTTGCAGTCTCTGCATCAAGGACGGTTCCGGCCCCTACCAACATTTCATCCCCAAATACATCGGAAGCTTTTTCAATAATGGCCAGCGCATTTGGAGTTTCCACCGTAATTTCAAGCGCTGTGACTCCGCCTGCCTTCAATGCTTCACCTATCGGAACAATTGAATCGAGCGACGCACCTCGAATCACAGCCACCACTGCTCTACTTTTGATTTCCTCTACACTCATAAAAATCTCTCCTTTAATAGCCAACAGGCTTAGAGTGACATCTAAAGCTGTTCATGATTTTATGCAATTACTTTAATATCAGAGTCCTTACTTTGCTTTTTAGAAGCGTTTACCGCAAAAACAGTTAAGATTGCTGAAAGAAATAGCGATCCCGCCATAAAGATATAAGAAGCACCAAATCCGCCAGTCGCGCCATTCAAGTAACCTACAACATAAGAGCCAACAAACGAACCTAATGCACCCATACTATTAATCAATGCCATTGCGCCGCCAGCAACATTACGTGGGAGGATTTCCGGAATAATCGCAAAGAATGGACCATACGGAGCATACATCGCACCGCCTGCGATGACTAAAAGGATAAAGGAAATCCAAAAATGATTTGTTCCAATAGAATACGAGAAATAAAAGGCAACCGCGCCAATTAATAGGAATGGCCAAACAAATGCGCTACGTTTTAATGTTTTATCAGAGAAATAAGAAGCTACCAGCATTAAAACAACTGCTAAAACATACGGCACGGACGACAACCAGCCTGTTTCCACAATATCCATATTAGGTGCTGCCTTAATAATCGTTGGAAGCCACATTACAAACCCGTAGACCCCAATGCTCCAAAGAAAATATTGGATGCTTAGTAAAATAACAGGTTTTGATTTAAAGGCTTCACCATAATTCTTAACCACCTTTAAGCCTTTTTGTTCTTTTTCCAACTGTTGTTCAAACTCAAATTTTTCCTGCTCAGTTAACCATTTTGCATTTTTCGGTTTATCATCGACGATTTTCCACCAAATGAATGCCCAGATGATGGCTGGAATTCCTTCAAAAACAAACATTAATCTCCAGCCAAAGGAGTTAAGAAGATAACCTGATACAATTGACATCCACAATACTGTTACGGGATTTCCTAAAATTAAAAAGGTATTAGCACGAGACCGCTCAGCTTTTGTAAACCAGTGACTTAAGAACACAAGCATCGATGGCATAACAGCGCTTTCAACGACGCCCAAAGCAAAACGAATCACAAATAACAATTTAATATTGCTAATCAATCCAGTAGCAGAAGCTAAACCACCCCATAAAATCAGTGACCAAAAAATTAATTTTTTCGCACTCTTTCTTTCTGCATAAGTGGCACCAGGCACTTGGAAAAAGAAATATCCTAAGAAGAACAAAGAACCAAGTAATGAAGAGATACCAGGTGTGATGTGAAGATCCTTCGCTAGTCCAGATGCTGCACCAAATCCATAATTGGCACGATCAAGATAAGCGAGGCTATAAGTGATGAAAGCAATTGGAATAAGGCGTATCCATCTTTGCTTTGCAATCGTTTGTTTCATTTTTACTCCACTCCTTGTAAGTTATTTTTTATATAATCTAGTAATTCTCGTTTGCTCGGGTAGCCATCGTTGTCCCCAGGTGTTTGAACTGCTAAAGCACCGATCGCATTTCCTCTTAATACCGACTCATAGATAGATAAACTTTCAATCAATCCGCTGATGACTCCAACGGCAAACCCATCGCCCGCTCCAACCGTATCCACGACTTTTTCTACTTTAAAGCCTGGAACGATTCCGTTTTCTGATGATGTTTTATAAAAAGCCCCTTCCTCTCCAAGCTTAATTACCACAAGCTCAACACCTTTTTCTAAGTAAAAAGAAGCGATATCACTTGGATTTTTATAACCGGTTAACAGCTCACCCTCGGCTATCCCTGGAAAGACATAATCAGCTTGAAACGCAGTTTTATTGATTTGTTCCACCATTTCCTCCTGCGATGCCCAAAGAGATGGGCGCAAATTTGGGTCAAAAGAAACCTTGCGGCCATTCTTTTTCATAAATGATAACGCATGGTTCGCAAAAGCTCTTGCCTGTTCCGAGATGGCTAATGGAATCCCCGTCATATGAAGGAAATTTGCTAATTGAAAATACTTTTCGTTGAAATCATCGACAGATAAATGGCTTGCGGCAGAACCCTTTCGAAAATATTGGACCTCAGGGTCGCCTTCAACTACCTTTGATTTTAATTGAAATCCGGTCGGATGACGGTCATCAACTAAAACATGTTCTATGTCAACGTTTTCACACTTAAGCCTATTGATAATAAATTTCCCAAATGCATCATTGCCTACTTTACTTGCCCAGCCAGAACGAAGGCCAAGTTTCGTAAGTCCGATAGCAACATTGGTTTCTGCACCGGCCAATTCTCTCGTAAATTGATCTATTTCATGTAAAAAACCAGGTTTGTCCGCAATAAACATTGCCATTGCTTCACCAAATGTTATTACATCTAGTTTCTCCATTATAAAACCTCCCTATCTCTGGTTATGTCCGAAATCGAACGGATATATTTATTTGTTTTTTCTTTTGGAGCAATTGGAAATTCTAGCGCATTTACAATCTCTGCTGGAAAAGATTTATTAATGTTTTCCAGCATTTATTGGACAATCACATTTTTCATTGCCAAGATCCTTTCTGTGATGTAATTGTAGTGCTGTATTTCGATTAATAAATCGGTTTATTAAACTATTAAAAAAATAAATTTGCCTAATAGACAAATTTTGAAAAAGATTAGTTTTGTTTATAAACCGATTTAGTAAACCGGTTTAGTTAATCGGTTTATAAACAGTATAAACTGATTGTAAGCGTTTTTCAATAGTTTTTTCGATTATTTTTCTCAGCATTGTCTTTCGATTCTTCCAAATCAATAATCAGAACTAATGTCCTTTCCCTGCTGGTATCCTCAGCTAAAATCCACAAAGGGGAGGCAATGAACGCAATGATACCCAACAATAACATTTTGATAGGACTTCCACACTGAAAACAATGTCGATACAAGTGTCCCTTTTTCTTTCCGTGCCATTAATTGAATTTATCGAGCAAATTCCCCTTCATTTATTATATTAGCCGGATTCATCTAAATAATTGTCAGCAATATTTTTGCCAATGCTTATCATCACTTTAAGTGAAGAAATTTTTCCGATATCTGTTTGGGCCGCTGCTGCAGGAAGAGCATATTTAGGTCCAACCACATGGCCGATCAAGCTAAGGAAAATCATGACCCCCATAACTTAAAAAACGCTATTCTTACTGTAATAAGGTGGAAAGGAAGGTGTTTATTGTGTGTAATGATGTTACAAACGAACTTTTTCATTTTTCTCAGGAATTCCAACGATCTTTCTACATAACTGATTCAAGGAAGTACTAGCTACTTTTAGACTTAACTATACGCACAGCACTAGTAAATCTTTAGCTAGATATTTACTCGTTCTTTGGACAAAACCTACTTTTTGGTCATCTGTTGTAGAGCTTGAGGGGAACACCATTGATCCGTCTTGCAAGAATGAGGGGAAAGAAAGTTATTACAGAGGCAGCAGTGTTCGCTATCCAAGCATTGGAGCAATTTGTCCTTTATACAGGCGTCCACCCTAATGAAGAGTAATTCAAACGAACTGCCGATTACGCCCGAGGCTGATGCAATTGTTGAACCTAAAAAAACTGTTATCAAAAATTTTAGAACTGTGATTTATTTCGCTAACAGGTATAGTTAAACAAAAAATGAAAACCCCAATCATTCCTTAGCATAGGAAAATTGGGGTTTTTTTTAAAGTCATAGTTCCGTTATCTAGCAGCTAGAAGATTAGGGGGCCTGGGCGATTCTTCTTTTTACCGTTCATTCAAAGGAGTAAGAGACACCAGATTGTTTGCGAACCTCATCAATAAGATTCATGACATCGACAGACAATTTCAAAGTATGATTCTCATTTTTATTTAGAACATAATTATTCATAGCTTCCACTTCATATTGGAATGCTTTTTCTGCTTCACCTTCTTCAATGACTTCTACATGACCATCTTCTGTAAAAGTAATCGTTGCTTTTGTAGGTCTTTGATAATCTTCTACTAAAATAAAACCTTTTTCTCCAGCAATAATCACATTCTTTGGCATTATTGCCCTCAATGTCAAGGATATAACGGCCATCTCATTTGCTTCATTTTTAAGTAAAATTCCTACTTGCTCATCTACACCTGTTTCAAACTTTTTGACTGTCGTTAAAACTTCATTAGGTTGTCCAGAAAGAAAATACCTTGAAAGCGATAGGGCATACGTACCAATGTCAAGCATGGCACCACCCGCTAAATCCGGATTAAAGAATCTATTTGAGGGGTCGGGCTCTTTATAACTACCGTGAGATACTTGAATCATGTTTAGCTTTCCTAATTGTCCAGAGTCTAAAATATTACGTAACTTTTTATAGATTGGCATGTGGTAAATGGTCATTGCTTCTGCAACGATTAAATTCTTCTCAGTGGCTAAGTCAACGATTTCCTTTAATTGCCCTCCATTTACTGTAATCGACTTTTCACAAAGAACATGCTTGTTTCGTTTTAGGCTTTCCATGATCCATTCATAATGGAAAGTATGTGGTGTTGCAATATAAATAATATCAAGATCATCGTCATTTAATAAGTCTTCATAACTGCCGTAAACACGATCAATATTATATTCATTCGCAAACCTTTGCGCTTTTTCAAGGTTTCTGGCGCCTACCGCTGCTATCTTGCCATTTACATCTATAATAGCGTTTGCAAATTCTTTTGCGATAATTCCAGGTCCAAGAATCCCCCAGTTCAATTGAGTCATCTTCCATCATCCTTTTCATAAATGTATTTTGATAAAAAGTCTCATACTGTTTGCTTAAGCTTACTTTGTTCCTTTTTAACAGTTGCCTGAACGATGGCTGGTAATGTAGCTGCGATGAAAGCGGCTACAAAAAGTAAGACAACTAAAGTGTAAATACCTGTATTAAAGTTAAAATACTGAATTAAGAAGCCAACAATGTAAGGTCCGAAGAATCCACCAAGATTTCCAAGAGCATTGATGGCACCTCGGGCACCGCCTGCCACCTCTTTGCTAAAGATACGGGATGGAATTGCCCAGAATACCACACCTCCTGCTTTAGCAAAAAATCCAGCGCCGATTAAGAAAATGTAAGAAATCCACACATTAGCATGTATCGTAGTCGACAGTAACAAGCATAACGCAAAACCAATAAGCGGTAATGCCACAAATTCTTTTCTGCGGCCAGTTCGGTCAGAAAGTTTGGAGAAGAGCAGCATCCCGGCAATACAGGCAATCCATGGTAAGCTTGAAAGAAGGCCGACCATGCCCATCCCGCTGTTCGTTAATTTCTTCAGTGTAGTTGGCAGCCACATCGAAAAGCCGTAATCCCCTGATTGATAGCAGAAGTTTAAGATGATTAATTTCCACATAGCCGTGTTCGGGAGCAAATCTTTCAGTGATGCCTGTTTAATATTATTTTCCTCTGCCAGTGTTTTTTGTTCCTCTTTTAAACTATCCAAAATATATTTTTTCTCTTCATCACTAATCCAAGGTGCTTGTTCCGGACGATCCTTCACTAAAATCAACCATGGAATAAGAACAATAAGAGAAAGGATTCCTTCCAAAATAAACATGAAACGCCAATTCGAGAAAGAAATAATGTAACCCGAAATTGGTCCGGTGATAATCGACGCAATTGGAGCAAACATCAAGACCAATGCGTTAGCACGGCCTCGTTCCTCGTTCGGGAACCAGTTAGAAACCATTGTAAGAACAACCGGCAGCATTCCGCCTTCAACGATTCCCAAGATGAAACGAAGAATCAGCAGTTGAGTCGAATTGGTACACAAACCGCTTAAGATAGAAATGACTGCCCAAATAGGAACAATAATCGATATGACCTTTTTTCCGCTCCGCTTCGCTGCAATTTGTCCGGCTGGAACCTGTAAAAATAAATATCCAAAGAAGAAGATGCCTGATGCTAGTCCAGCGATGCTGGCTGTCATACCCAAGGCTTTATCCATTCCGCCCGATATCGCAAAACTGATATTAACCCTATCCATATAAGCAATGATACAAACGATTAACAATGGAGGTAGAATACGTTTCCACCGGCTATTGTGTAACTTGCTAAGTTCACTTTTCATCTTAATTATCCTCCTTTAAATGTGTCCACTCTTTTTAATGATAACGGTTACATAACAGATTCTTTAATCTTGATAACAACTCTCCGTATCATTGTACTTCCACCATATTCCCATATCGGCCGATGAACGTCTTCTGGAAAAAAAACGAAATAATCGCCAGGTTGAAAAATCACTTCATGTTCATTTTCAACTTCTCCATAATAGATCGCATCTTTCGTCTCTAACAATGTTTCTATTACGGGGTTATTCCCTAGATCGACGGCAAATCCGACCCGTTCTTTTCCTTCCACTGAATAGTGCACTTCGATATATTTGCGGTGCACTTCCGGCTTCGCCTCTTCCTTTACCATTGTCTTACGGTCGAACACCTGAACAAAAATATCCTCCCCCTCAATTGGATAAATGTCGGGTTCCATATGGATAAACTCATCTTGTTTGTTTTTTAAATATTGAATAGCCTTGGCAATCGGTTTGGGATATTTTTTATCGATGTTTTCATTTGCATGAATGTTTGAGAAAAACATGGTTAACTCTCCTTTTAATTCAAGTAAATCTGTTTATTAAACGACTGTTTCTACATGTTTTTTTATAAAATCTATTAATTCGGGTTTCGTTGGATAACCGTCGGAGTCCCCAGGTGTCTGAACAGCCAATGCTCCAATGACATTTCCTCTTAATACCGTCTCTTCCAGTGCAAGCTTCTCGAGCAAACCGCTAATCACTCCAACCGCAAAACCGTCACCTGCTCCCACCGTATCCACAACCTTTTTCGCTTTAATACCCGGGACTGTTCCTTCTTCTAGAGCGGTTTTATAAAACGCTCCCTCAGGACCAAGCTTGATCACAACAAGCTCAACGCCTTTTTCTAAATAAAAGGAAGCAATATCACGCGGATCTGTATAGCCTGTTAAAATTTCACCCTCAGTAATTCCCGGAAGGACATAGTTGGCTTGAAAGGCTGCTGCGTTGATTTCCCCGACCATTTCCTCCTTTGAAACCCATAGGGACGGTCTTAAGTTTGGGTCAAAGGAAACGGTTTTGCCGTTCTTTTTCATAAACGATAGAGCATGTTTGGCAAATGACCTTGCCTGTTTGGAGATCGCAAAAGGAATTCCTGTCAGATGCATTTGCTTAGCTGACTGAAAATAGGCTTCAGGAAAGTCTGCGATTTTCAGCTGGCTTGCCGCGGACCCATTCAAGAAATATTGAATCTCAGGATCCCCTTCTGCCACCTTCGCTTTTAATTGAAAACCGGTTGGATAATGGTCGTCGGTCAGAACTTGACTGATGTCAACGTTTTCATTATGAAGACGTTCGGTAATGAATTTTCCAAACGCATCATTGCCCACTTTACTGACCCAGTCAGCCCGAAGACAAAGCCGTGCCAGTCCGATCGCCACATTGGTTTCCGCACCCGCAAGCTCAAGCATAAATTGGTCAATAGTATGAAGTGGGCCTGTCTGATTGGCAATAAACATCCCCATCGCTTCGCCAAAGGTAATCACATCAAACTGGTTCAGGATATACCCTCACTTTCTAACATGAATTTGTTGAGCAGATGAATGTAATCTTTCGTTTTCTCTTTAGGCTCAATTGGAAACTCGAGCGCTTTCGTCATGCCGCCAGGAAAATACTGCATGACATTTTTCCAAATCTGCTCCCCTTCCTTTTCGAGCGGCACAGTAATAAGCTCATCACCTTTTTTTTCCACATTTTTTAAATGAAGATAAATCACATAAGGGGCAAGCTGGTGTAAAGCCTCCACCGCATCTTGGCTAGTGAAATACCAGTTCCCAGCATCAAAGGTCATTTTGACTGGAACATTGAGAACGTTAGCGCTTTCAAAAAAGGTTTTTAATCTGCCGACGTTTCCGCCATATAGTGTTTGATCATTTTCAACCAGTAATTGAAATCCTTGGTGTTGGTTTAAAAAATTATTGAGTTTGACAATTTCGGAATCTTCCCGATGATAATGGCCAAGCGATACCTTTATCCAGTCAGCACCAAGGGCGATTGCTTCCTGAAAAACTTCGGTCAATTCCTCTTTGTTTAGCTGGTGATTTTCATTCCATAATTCAATCGGAGCAGAATAGACGGTAAAAAGTCTGTATACCTCAATTTCATCTCGAATAAGCTCAAGCTGTCTTTCTTGGACTGGTTTCGGCAGCAATTCACGGCGAACCTCGATTCCAAACGCTCCGGATTCCGCTATCAGCTTTACAAAGGATTCTTGTCCATTCTTTATAACTTCCACACTATCAAAAGCATTCAATGGGACGATCACATTTTTCATTGCCAAGATCCTTTCTATGATGTAATTATAGTGCTGTATCTCGATTAATAAACCGGTTTAGTAAACTGTTAAAAAAATAGGTTTGCTTAATAGACAAATTTTGAAAAGGATTAGCCTAATAATAAACCGATTTAGTAAATCGATTTATAAACAGTATAGACTGATTGAAAGCGTTTTTCAATAGTTTTTTTCGATTATTTTTCTCAGCATTATCTTTCAATCCTTCCAAATCAATCATCAGAACTAATGTCCTTTCCCCCGCAGATATCCTCAGCTAAAACCCAGCAAGGGGAGGCAATGAACGCAATGATACCAATAATAACTTTTTTCCCGATGTCGCTTCGGGCCGCTGCAGGAAGAGCATATAGCATAAACCGATTAATGAGTGGTTTAATGCTTATTATTTTATTACCAGTATTGCAAACTGTTGTTGCGACTGTCATGTTAATTGTTATATTGGATGTTGCATTACTTGCCCCTAGTACAATGGGAAGTCATTGGACTGCTAGGTAACTCAGGGTAACTTACTAAGCTAAAAGGAAAAGAAGGGTAAAACTTTTGAACGGCATATTTTATTTAATGCGGTTATAATGAATTTAGAATTAATTAAATCAGAAAGAGGATTCTCATGAAACCGAAAGTTATCATCTATAAAAAAGTAGATCAAAAAGTATTAAATTTTATCCAGGAAACTTGCGAAATCGTTTATTTTGAGAAATTGGATTCTAATAATCAACTTGATTTCCTTCGTGAGTTAAAATATGCGAATGGGATATTAGGTTCCGGGTTGAAAGTAAATAAGGATTTATTAGATAAGGCTCCCCAATTAAAAATTGTAAGTAATATCTCAGTTGGCTACGATAATCTTGATTTAGCAGCATTATCAGCACGCGGAATCATGACGACCAATACCCCTGAAGTATTGAATGATACAGTCGCAGATACCATTATGGGATTAATCCTGTCTACTGCTAGAAGGATACCGGAATTAGATCGTTGGGTGAAAAAAGGGCAGTGGAAATCGAGCCTAGTAGAACAGTGGTTTGGGGTAGATGTTCATCATAAAGTTTTAGGAATTATTGGCATGGGAGAAATTGGTTCTGCGGTTGCCAAAAGGGCACACTTTGGGTTTGATATGGAAATTCTTTACCACAACCGTTCGAGAAATAGAGATGCAGAAGAGAGATATGGATCCACTTTCTGTTCTATGGAAGAACTGCTCAAGAAATCTGATTTTGTCTGTCTAATGACCCCACTTACACCTGAGACTGAAAAGATGATGGGTAAAACAGAGTTTAAGTTCATGAAAAAGTCAGCGATTTTTATCAATTCTTCAAGAGGGAAAACGGTGGATGAGGAGGCTTTAATTCATGCTCTCCAGACAGGTGAAATTTATGGTGCAGGATTAGATGTATTTGTCAAAGAACCAATTAATATGGATAATCCTCTAGTTTCAATGAAGAATGTTGTTACTTTACCGCATATCGGCTCTGCCACTTACGAAACTCGCTTTAAAATGGCGATGTTAGCTGCATCTAATCTCGTATCTGGGTTAAAAGGAGAAATCCCTGCTAATTTAATTAAAAGGTAAACTGTAAAAAGTATTAATAGCTGCAAGGGACTTTACTAGAATATAATCGCTTTGCTCATTAAAAAAGAAAGGCAACATCATCAATTTTGGGATGTTGCCTTTTTACGTTTGTTCTAACCAAATTACAACAACAGTTGTTTCTGTTCAATTGTTGATGCCTCAGCCATTTCTTGGTGCATTATTCTCTCCACTTATAGCTTCTGCAGGGTCCATTTTAATTTTCTGACCAGATGGTTAATTCCTGAAACAGCTACCTATCCATCCCATCTAATTATCTTTTTTCAAACTAACTACCAAATACTTAAAAAGGAGTCCATCATCATCGCCAATAACTTTATTTTTTTGTTCAACTATTGCATGCGTAGTTGCATAAAAGCCTTTTTTAGTTCTGTATAAAATTATTATGAAACATGTTGGAAATACTACTCCTAATTTACTGGAAGGAGCAGACCAATGAGTTTAATCAAATCCCTTAGGTTTGTGATGATTTTTGCGTTAATTTTTACATTCAATAATAAAGTAGAATTTGCTACATCATCGGATAAACCCAAACCCCTAGAAGAGTTTTATCCAGAAAGTGGTTTCAAAACAATCGAAGCAGCTTCTGCTGAATTTGAAGATCAATTTAAACAACCACTCAAGTTACCATTAAGGGTTCCTCCTATTAGCTTTACACATTATTTCGGAAGATTTCAACATACGAGCGATGGAATGAATGATCTTTTTGAAGTAGAGGTAAAAAATGATAAAGTACCCAAAAATCATTACATGATTGTTATTCGACCGATTGTTCACAAAATAAATTTCAATGGAAGAACGGTTCTGGGTACTTATCAATTAAAGAACGGAAAACCTGCGACCTTGTACGAATTAGGTAGGATGAAACATACGAATCGAAAAAGTAGCTACGACGGGTTTAATTTGTTGGTTTTCGAAAGAGAGAATTGGCAATATCAGTTAAGTATCGATCGAAGGGTAGCCGATATTGTAACGCCTGAAGTATTAGTTGAAATTGCAAATTCAATCGATTATCCAGCTGAGCGACCGATTGAATAAGAGAAAAGGAACTTCGCATGAAACGAAGTTCCTTTTTTCTTTATGTAACTAACGCATGCGTTAGTTGAACAAGAACTAGCCTATTTTTACATGAAATCTTAGGTCAATCTAGTTTACATAATGAAACTTATCGGTAGTTCTCTGGTCTCGTATGTAAAAAAGACCATCCAAGGGATGGTCCAGACATCATTTATCTTTTAAAGATACCCTACTGATACATTTTTGTTCTTTAACATTGCAAATTCGCATTCCCAGGACGATACCCCTTCAAACAATACCTAAGTTCGGTTTCAGTCTTCGATTTCTTGGTAGACCGTGGTCCAGAAGTCTTGGATAAGATGCGATGAGTCCGAAGTGGACATCCCAACCTGGGTGAACAGAATTCCAGTAAGCTGTTTATCTGGATCAGCGTAAGCGGAAGTACCTGTTCCGCCATCCCAGCCGAACTGACCAATGGACGCATAGTCTCCAAGATAGGTACGCACCGCCATCCCAAAGCCCCAGCCGCCTTGTATCCCTTGTCCAAACGATAAATGGACGTTGTTTTTGGCCAAATGGTCTCGGTATACTTGTTGTTCAGGAGTGAGACGGTTGGTGGTCATCAGCTGGACTGCAGGTCGGGACAGAATCCGTTTGGTTCCATGTATCCCTTTGTTCAACAACATCTGCAAATACGCGTGATAATCGTCGACGGTTGCGAGCAGCCCACCGCCGCCTGCTTGGAATGCTGGAGGTTTGCTGTAGCGTCCACCTGCACCCTCATCCCATACGATGAACTCACCTGTCTGCGGATCGGGGTTGAAGGCAGGTGGAAGCCGGTCAATCTTGCGCTCAGGCACGTAGAAGCCGGTGTCCTTCATCCCCAGTGGATCGAGGATGCGTTCGCGCAGGAACGACTCGAATGTCTGACCAGTGACCCTGGCAACAAGCACGCCGAGCACTTCGATACTAATATGATACTGCCATCGCTCTCCGGGCTGATAGCTTAGCGGAAGTGCACCTAGGCGACGCATAAACTCATCTGGATCGGGCATATCCTGCCCTGGCATGTCGAATATTCCACTCTCGAAGAACGCGGTCATGATTGGAGAACTTATCAATGTGAGATCCACTCCGAGCCCGAATGTGGAGGTCAACAGGTCTCGTATAGTGATAGGACGCCGTGCTGGGACGGTCTCGTCCAGCGGACCATCGGGCCGTTTCAACACCTTCCGGTCGGCGAGTTCGGGCAGCCATTTGTCTATTGGTTCGTCCAAATGTAGTTTGCACTCGTCAAGTAGAACCATTACCGGCGAAACTGCGATCGGCTTGCTAGTGGATGCCAATCGAAAGATTGTGTCCCGACGCATTGGTGCACTACCATCATGCCTCATTGTTCCAAGCGCTTCGACGTGCGTCTCGCCGTTTCGGCTGACTAAGGCGACGAGTCCAGGAATCTTTCCGGAATCGACATGCTGCTCCAGTACTTTTCGTATTTTGCGCAATCCTGTTTCGGAAAAGCCTTTGTTGTTTTTTCCCATTTTGTTCTCCTTTAGTTTAGATTAAGATTTCTACTATATATTGGCATACAATTATTAAATTATTAGTTCCTCATATAGAAAAATTATCCTTTTTAATATTTTCGACAAAATGTATTTATGTATATCCCATATCAATCTTAACGGAAGTATACAAAAAGCCAATCCCTTGGCGTAGAAGGGATTGGCTTTTATCTTTTTTCTCACGATATACAGGCTTTTATACATCGTTGATATTCCAAGGGGTTTGGAAGGTTTCGTACTCCTATTCTTCTACTTTTTTCGTATAAAATCCTACATATAAATTAATCTTTTTTGTTTATTTAGAAAAATGCTCTTCTTATGGGGTACTATTATGCTTTTTGAGTTATAAGCCATTCTTAAAGAAGCAGTCCAAACTTGTTAAACTATCGCATGCTTTAGTTGAATAAGGTTAATGGTATCGAAACCAAACAAACCATCCTTTTTCTTTACTTTTAGCTAAAAATATTTGACCTTGGGCTAAGTTAGCTCCAGGTGCTTTTGGGAAATCCAATCGGACAAGCCATGATTTTTCAGCAATTTCTTTCCCACAAAAGTACTTTGCCATTCCAAAATAATCTTCTTCTTCTTTCACACCAACTGTTTTGGGGAATGGCTTCGCCGTAACTACATTCCATTTCGTATAAATGTCAGGAAGATCCTCTATGCCTGTACGATAAGTTTTGGGTATTAAGGTATTTAAGGCTTCTATTACCTCTTTTTGATTCTTCATTGATGTTTTGTCTAAGTCACTTAACACAGGACAATTTTTAGGTTGCGCGTATCCTACAATCGATCCGAAAGATAACATCATAATGAACATAAAAATCATCACTTTCATCTTCATTTTCTACTCACCTCTGGTGTTATCTTCCCTTAATAACTCAAATGTTATTAACAATAAGCCATTTAATAACAAAAAAAGAACCACTTTAAATGGTTCTTGCTATTGAACTAACGCATGCGTTAGTTGCATAAGCATCAAAATGAATAATTTGTCAAAGGTGCATCTGTTTCAATTTCTGCTTTCATACGTAACCATTTCGTCTTTAATTCCCCATCAATCGTTTTCCAGTCATTACGTTGGTGCCAAACGTTATAATAGAGCAAGCGAATATAAGATAATAAGTTCGGCATTGCTTTTAGCCACCAGTTTTCGAAGATGTGTACCTCTTGATAGCCCTTTAGAAACCAGTCGAGGAACCAGGAAACGTGATCTTCAAGAGTATCGTACTTTTTATCTTGTCTGTTGTATCTTACAATGACCGAGTAAAGAATAATGGCAAAGTCAAAAGCGAACCAATGATAGCAACAATCATCAAAGTCAAACGCCGTAATCGATCCATCTTTCGTGACAAAAAAGTTATGTGCATGAAGGTCGCAGTGGACAAGACCGTAGTTTTTCGTATCTTTTGGAAGAGTCTCTAACCAATTTAACAACTCATTAGCTTTTTGCCGAACAATCGGCTCTTTATTTGGTAGATGTCGCATCATATCCATCCAATTTTCCTGCTTCCAATCACGGCGTTTAACATCATTTAGAGGGACATAGGATTGGGTTAGCGAGTGCATCTGTCCAACGATTCGTCCCCAATTGACAAACATTTTCTGGTTCCAGTCTTCTTCAGTAGGAATTCGGCCGAGTGCTTCGGTGAACATCGAGGCGTGATAACCACCTGTTACATTTTCAACCCATTTCCCTGCTTTTGATGGAAGTATCTGAGGAACAGAAACGCCATTATCAAACAGATATTTCATGAAGTGTAGCTCTGCAAATGACTCTTTTTCATTACGCCATTTCTTATGTGTCAAACGTACAATCCGTGAAGGATGTCCATTTTGTGCTGGATATTGATAAACATCATTTACAACGCCACTAACATGAGTAAGCAGACTCAAACTAAGTCCATATGCATTTGTTACTTTTTTTAACACACTTTCCTCCAGAATTTCATTCATTTTCGTATTCGACCCCATTTCTAACTATATAAATTCGGTAGTTGAATTTAGAAATCCTTGTTAAACTAAACTGCCATTTTGTTGAATAAAAAAAATCGACTAAACAGCCGATCATATTGCTCAACTAATGCATCATTTAGTTACATAAGGAAAGCTAAATATCCTTTTTCTCTCATTCAGAATCAATCTAAAAAAAACTAATAAGCTCAGATCCATTTTTTGACTTAAGCTTCAGTTGAAGAAGGAAAAATTGTGAATTTTTTACTGATTTTTCTTCTTTCCGATAGTGTTTATGTTCCAAAGTTTGAGTTGTTAAGACCTATTGCAATAAAGATGCAACATACTAGGATAAAGAGGAGAATGATCGCAGCAATGACCTTCCAGATACCTCGGTAACTGAACCAACAACAAATTGCTGATAAGACATAAGCACTTAGGAATAATGGCACATACCTAGCCCCTACTCTTCCATAGATAAATATTTTAAAAATCAAGCACGCAATGAGTAGTACAAGAATGGAAACAATACCTAAATATTTTCTCAAAATGCCCCCCACTTCCCATGATAATTATTACCATATTTTACCATATACAACAAAAAAAGGACGCATAGTAGAAATAAAATATTTGCTTATTTCTCTGTTATCTCTTATAACTTCCGTTAATCTTATTAAACTAATCTGTCATTTACTTCAATAAAAAAAGCCGCATATAAGCGGCTCGTTTTATCCAACTAATGCATGCGTTAGTTGCATAAAGTGCCTAAAGTTTTTCGATTGAAAAAACCAAGTCATCAAAATTAGTTTCAAAACCAAAGTCATTACAGTTATAAATAAAATTACCTTCTTTCTCTTCAACAATCATCCCCGATGAGTATGACTGCGACTGCCTTCCATCGCCTTTATCCCAGATATTATATAAACTTAGATATCCATTTTTCGAATGACATTTGCAAATAATCTCCTTAGGAGAAGTGTCTTCCCATAAATTAATACTCGGATAGATTTCTTCACTAAGTGCTGGTATTTCAATACCCACATCTGTTTTTAGCCATATTCCTTGCCTATGGAATGAACCTTTATTAATAAATTTAATCTTTATTAATTGTTGATCTTTTATTGGCTGTACTTCCCACTTAATAACGTTGTTCAATCCCTTTTCAGAAAATGACTTACTATAAATTCGCTCAATCCCATTGTCCATTTCTCTTCTCCAATTCGAGTATGTTTATATGTATTTTACACCATAAATTTACAATTTCCTTATTAAACTAAACTGCCANNCGATCTTCTATTGAAGTATCGCATGCGTTAGCTGCATAAACTTCTACGAGTTCGATGTTAAAATTATTGCTTTAGAAGTTTAATAAGTTGTTCATCTTTCGAAAACACTTTGCTTTGGTTTATGATTTTAAAAAATAGTTCTTCTAATTTTTCTGAGGAGTCTTGTAAGGATTCGATTGTGATTTCACTAGGATATGTACCAAGAAAAACGTTTATAAATTCAGGATTTAATGTTTCGTATGCCTTGAATTGATGTAACTTTTTCTCTTCGTTGAAAGCTTGAATATGGAGCGTGAGTTTTCTCATTGCTTCAAGCATCTGCAACGCATAAATTAAATTATTTCGTTTTAATTCGGTGTTGAATTTTTTTCGGAAGTATAAAAATTCGAAAGCAATATCATCATCAATTGGATATTTTAAGGGTTTTTCGATAAAGATTTCATGTTCATTCTTCATTATCTCTGTTACATTACCTGTGCGATCATAGATGATTTTCCACAAAGGTGATTTTACATTTAAGGCTTTTGTCGTTAATACAGACAAATTGAATTCAAGTCCGTTTTCTAAAAAAGCAATAAGTAAATAGATATCTTTTCGAAGAGTAACCTCCTTAATAAAAAAAGTACCCAAATCACGAAGTGATTGTTGAACGATTTTTTTCACCCTTACTACATCATCATCTGTCGATATCATTAAATCAATGTCAGAATACTGATCTTTATACCCAATTACACCAGAACCTAATTGGACAATACCTTCTATCAAATCTGATTTCTTTAGCTTATTTACGATATCGATAAAATACCATTCTCTTTCCTCTTGGCTATACATAAACACACCTCTTATAAGTCACATTTATTATTAATAAACCTATAACAATCCTATATTATAGATTTCAGGTAAAAAATCCTTTTCTTGTTCAACAATACTGCAATATATTTAATAAAAAATGAGCCACCTCTGTGACTCATGATTTTCAACTAACGCATGCGTTAGTTCAATAAATAATTCTTGGTTGGCTGCTGCTGTATTCGGGTTGATTTGCCGCCATTAGTTTTATTATTGGAGAGGATTCGAATACCTAAAAATGGTACTTCATATTCTTTAGCAATTTGTGCACCAGCTGCACCTTCCATTTCTTCTACAAATGTATGATAATTTGAATGGAACCAATTAATTCAATCCTCTTCATTATTCCAAACATCCGCAGAACCGATAATCCCCTCAACAACTTTTCCTTTATTGTAAGTATTTTTTACAGCATTAGCAGCTGCAAGCAAATCCTTATCTCCATCATAGGAACGGATTTTTTCAGAATTTGGATCTGAATCGCTTCCTTCCATTGGGACCCAATTAGTAGGTTCGATTCCTTGGTTTGCATTCTTATTTCATGTTTTCAATGAACCGATGTTTGTAGTTTGTTTTCCTAAAACGATATCGAAAACATTTAAGTTCGGGTCATGTCCGCCTGATGTTCCTTGGTTTGATATTAATTGAATATCTCTACTTCAAAACTTTACTACCTTAATACTTGACTATTATTTAGGAAAACCACGTAAATATTGTTTTGGTATATCTCTGCTTGTTTTGTCTTAGGTTTTCTATCATTTCTCCATCCATAATCAACTCGATTGGGAGCTTACTTTCTGGTGTAGTCGGTATATTTAAATCTTGTTTTGTTACATTACGATATTGGGGTTTTTGTAAAACAGATACTCTACCATTTGTTTCAACTACAACGTAAAGAACTTCTTCTATGTTAAAAATACTTTTTTGTCTTAATTGTTGATTTAAATAGTCTAGAGAATAACGCATTTTTCTCATATTGGCTTCTAAAATCTTTCCATTTTCAACAATTACTGTTGGATTTCCAGCAAATAAATTTCTTCCAATTCGACTTTTCATTGAAATATAGCTAACAATTATAATGATTGATACTAAAATAATAAAAGCGATGACTGCATGATGTATTTTTATATTTAGATTAAATGCTAAATTGGCAATAATACCTCCTATAGATATGGCTCCTATAAAATCAAAGGTATTCATTTCAGCAATAATTTGTTTTCCTAAAAGTTTGGCACCGATAAACAAAATAAAAAATGCTAGCAATGTCCTCATAATAATCTCATAATGTTGTGGCATAAGCATTTATCTCCTTTAAATCAATTGCTTAAATAGAAGAAACGCTCACCTTTAGTTAATGTTTTTTTGATTATCCTATTTAATATTAGTCAAGTAATAATGAGATAGAATAGAACAGAAAAGGTAAATCAAGTCCTTCCATTATGAAACTCCCATTCTTATATCCTTACAAGGAAAATTCACCAAAAAAAGAGGATTACTACAAAGTTCAGTATGAACCCGGTAAAAAAACAAATACTAAAGACACTAGCAATTCTTTTTGATTTATCAAGTGATTAATATATAGTAAATATGATTCAAATTTAGGGAAAAAGGAGTCTCATACAGTGCCAAAACAAATACTATTAAAAAATAGACCAACAGGGATGCCAACACATGAGAATTTTGAAATAAGAGAAACTGAAATTCGCCAACCAGGACAAGGTGAATTACTAATCCGTACCGTTTATATTTCAGTTGACCCTTATTTGCGGGGGCGTATGAACGATACGAAGTCCTACATTCCACCCTTCCAATTAAATGAGGTTATTTCAAGTGGTGTAATTGGCCAGGTTGAAGAGTCTCAATCAGACCTATTTAAAAAGGGAGATCTTGTTTTAGGTTCTTTAGGATGGGAAGAATATTCCATTGCAAAAGAAACAACCGTTCGTAAAATAGATTCAACCATTGCACCTGCTTCTTCATATTTAAGTGTGCTAGGAATGACTGGACTTACAGCATATTTCGGTTTAATAGACATTGGTAAACCAAAGTCGGGCGAAACGGTTGTTGTATCTGGTGCTGCCGGCGCAGTTGGATCAATAGTCGGTCAAATTGCCAAGCTTAAAGGCTGCCGAGTGGTAGGAATTGCCGGTTCAACCGATAAGGTCAAGTACTTGGTGGAAGAACTCGGGTTTGATGCAGCAATTAATTATAAAACTCAAGATGTTGGTGAGACCCTTAAAGAAGTGTGCCAGAATGGAATTGATGTTTACTTTGAGAACGTTGGGGGAAAAGTGACAGACGCAGTCTATCCTTTATTAAATAACTTTGCTCGAATTCCGGTATGTGGTGCCATTTCCTCCTATAATAACGAAACTGAGGATATCGGACCACGCGTTCAGTCCTATCTAATTAAAACGAGCTCATTAATGCAAGGCTTTACGGTTGGCAATTATTCATCACGCTTTGATGAAGGTATCCAAGCATTGGCGGGTTGGCTTAAAGAGGGCAAATTAAAGTATGAAGAAACCATTACAGAAGGCTTTGACAATACAATTGAAGCTTTTCTAAGTCTTTTCAAAGGAGCCAACCTTGGAAAAGCAATTGTAACAGTCTCAGAAATTCAGTAATGAACTAACAAAAAAACAAACAGAGTAATACCAAACGTTCTGTTTTGAGGTGCATATCGATAAATTGACAAACAAAATGACACTTTATCTTTATACTAAGGTTAGTTAGTTCAACTATAATAAAAGGGCCACACATTTTATATATGTCTAAAATGTGCGGTCCTGTTTCATTTGGGTTGCTTTTTATTTAATTGAATTAACGGGATCGCCGTAGCCACCCCGTTATTGAACATAAGCATGCATTAGTTCTATAAGAATTACCTATATTTCTAGGCTTTAGCACACCATCTATATTTCTAAATGTCTAAATCCAGTGACTTGACCCTCGAGGTCATAAGCCCATGACTATTAAAGTTAAAAATCAACTATATTAGTACTGGTTTTATGCTGTCGGAGCAGGACGAGTCGCCTCCACTTTTCTATTTCACATTA
>NZ_NTZO01000467.1 GCF_002559405.1 Bacillus sp. AFS001701
ATATATTTACTATATTACCAATAATATTTTATCGACAATCACTCTATAGTTTCGTTAAAATTATTATATAAGCATAGTTTTTAAAACCCACAACACTTAATTATAATATAAAAATGTAGAATTTTATCAACTACTTTGTGAAAATTTTTAAAAATTCTAACTAAAAGTTCTTTATTTCTTCACATATTATTGGCATAATAATAAATAGATAGTTAAATAGAAAAGAAGGTGAATTGATGAAAACTGAACAAAAATTATACACAATGAAAGAAGCTTTGATTTTTAGTCAAAGAATTGCCCAAATTTCTAAAGCATTATGGAAGTCAGTTGAAAAGGACTGGCAACAATGGATTAAGCCCTATGATTTAAATATCAATGAACATCATATTTTAATGATCGCCTTCCACTTAAAGGGTGCGTCTATTTCTGAAATTGCTAAATTTGGTGTAATGCACGTATCGACTGCTTTTAACTTCTCTAAAAAGCTAGAAGAACGTGGTTTATTAGTGTTTTCTAAAAAAGTAGAAGATAAACGTAATACGTATATTGAATTAACAGAAAAAGGTAAAGAAATGCTATTAGAGATCCTAGGTGAATTTGATCCAGAGACAAATTCAGTTTTTCAAGGTACATTACCATTAAAAGAATTTTATGGTAAATTTCCAGAAAATATGGAAATTATGGCTATTTTACGTAATATTTATGGAAAAGACTTTATGGATATTTTTGAAACAACGTTAGGTAACATAGATAAAGAATTCATTGAAGAAGATAATCGTTTAATTAAGAAACCTTAATATCTTCTTTAAAGTTACAATTTCAGTTTATATGTCCTTGAAATTGTACAAATAAATAGAAGCGGGGCAAGATTAATTAAATCCTTCCGCTTTTTATTTCGGCCACTTTTGTTCAAAATTTCACATAAATACCTCTTTGAAACCCTCAGGCTCATTTCTTTTTCATTTATTTCAAAATTTCAATAAACAAAGAATATATACATCATTAACTATTTTAATCTGGAATAAAAACTCAACCGGAGGTACAATACCTCCGGTCGAATATTTGTCTTATTTACAAATTAGATGCAAGCTGCTCCTACGATAATTAATAAGATGAACAATACAACGATTAACGCAAATCCTCCACCATGGAATCCTACGCCCATCATTCACACCTCCTTTTGCTACATATCTTATCTTATGCGTGTAGTAAAAAATGGTCTGGGCAAATGTATAAATAACCTTCATTTTTGAAGATTCATACTACTTATAAAAATGAACACCCAATTATGATTAACAAAATAAACAAGATCACGATTAATACAAATTCACGCGATGCTTTCCCCTCCATTTTTCCACCCTCCTAACAGTAATCCATAATAATATATAGACGAATGCCTTAAATGATTGGGCGAATGTCACGATTGACAAGTTTTTAATTTGCAGGATAAGCATGATTTTTTAGGCAATGTAAGGAGTTAAAATATAAAAAAGTAGAAATCTGCATTCATTTTACCCTACTCTCATAGTGCCTACATTTCATATAAAACTAGTTCAAGTTTCCTTAAAATTAATTAATTTTTAGTTAAAAAGCATACCAAATTATTCTTTTTTTGGATAAACTTTGTCACTTTGAAGAAAAATATGTTATATTAAGTGAAGTAATTTCCATTAAAAGGTATGTCTAAATACAGGAAAAATTAAGATTTAAGCTCCATACTTTAATAAGTAAAATTTTTCTTTTTAAGAAATCATTTTAAATTTTTATTAGGAGATGTTTAAATGAAAAAGTTAATCGTATCTGCAGTTTTAGCTACCTCAGTATTCGGACTAGCAGCATGTGGATCTGCTGGTGTAAGTAACGATGTAGTTGCTACATCTAATGCGGGAGATATCACATCTAAAGATTTATATAATAAGATGAAGGATACAGCAGGATTAGCAATGCTTAAGCAAATGGCTATTGAAGATTATTTAAAGAAAAACTACAAAGTTAGTGATAAAGATGTTGACGCTAAGTTTAATGAGTATAAAACACAAAATGGTGACCAATTTAAAGCTTTCTTAGCTCAGTACGGATTTAAAGATGAAGCAGCATTTAAAGATCGTGTTAAAATCGATTTATTAACTGAAAAAGCTGCTGAAGCTTCAGTAACGAAAGCTGACCTTGCAAAATATAAACCAGAAATTAGAGCTAGTCATATTTTAGTAAAAGATGAAGCTACAGCTAAAAAAGTTGAAGAAGAATTAGCTAAAGGTGCAGATTTTGCAGCAGAAGCAAAAAAATATTCTACTGACACTGGTTCAAAAGATAAAGGTGGAGATTTAGGCTATTTTGGAGAAGGCGCTATGGTACCTGAATTCGAAGCAGCTGCTTATAAATTAAAAGTTGGAGAAATTAGCCAACCAGTTAAATCACAATTTGGATACCATGTTATTAAATTAACTGGTAAAAAGACTGCTAACGAAAAAGATGCTCGCAAAAAAATTGCAGAGTCTAAGCTAAGCCAAGAAAATTTCCAAGCATTCTCTGATGAACTTCTTAAAAAAGCTAAATTTAAAGTTAAAGATAAAGACTTAGAAAGCCAAGAGAAAAAATCATAAAAAAAAAGCCTGCCTAATTGGCAGGTTTTTTCACGTTGTTGAAAAACTTAATTAATCAGTTTGTAGGTCAATTAA
>NZ_NTZO01000468.1 GCF_002559405.1 Bacillus sp. AFS001701
GGGTGCAATTACTTATTCAATTGATTCATTTAAGTTTAATGAAGAATCAAATTTTGAATTAAAGGACATCTATTTTAATGTTCATGAAGGTCAAACAATTGGAATTGTTGGTAAAACTGGTCATGGAAAAACAACTCTTTTAAAACTTTTATTGAGAGAATATGAAGTAGTTAACGGGAGTATTTCAGTTGGCGATTTAGATATTAAAGATACAACTTTATTATCACTAAGATCACATATCGGTTATGTACCTCAAGAACATTTCTTATTTTCATCATCAGTTAAGGAAAATATAGCGTTTAGCCAAATTGATTCTTCAATCGAAACAGTACATAAAGCTGCCGAGATTGCTAATATTCATGCGGATATTTTAGAATTCCCATTAGGCTACGATACAATTGTAGGTGAAAGAGGAGTATCATTATCCGGAGGACAGAAACAAAGAATTTCAATCGCTAGATCTTTAATTAAAAACCCTAATATTTTAATATTAGACGACTGTTTATCTGCGGTGGATGCCAAAACAGAGGAAAAAATATTACACTCTTTAAAGGATGAGAGAAGTGGGAAAACAACATTTATTACTTCTCATCGTATGAGTGCTGTCATGCATAGTGATTTAATCATCGTTTTAGACGAAGGAAGAATTATACAAAGAGGTAAACATGAAGATTTAGTTCAAATTGATGGTTGGTACAAAGAAATGTTTGAAAGACAACAACTAGAAGAACTAGTAGAGCAAGGAGGGAGATAAAATGAATCAAGAGATTGAAATCGATGCTAAAAGGCAGAAAAAAGATTTAATACGTCTTCTTTCATTTCTAAAAAAATATAAAGTTTTACTGACTTTTGCATTTATTTTCTTATTCCTTGCAACAGCATGTGAAATGTATGGTCCAATTTTAGTTAAAAGATTTCTAGATGATCATTTAATGAAAAGGTATTTTCCAAAAGATACAATCGTAATGTTATTTTCAATATATGTTGCAATAACAGTCGGCAAAATTGTTTTATCATATTTACAGCTTTTAATGTTTCAACAAATTGCTTTTAAAGTTGTTCAAGATATAAGAATGAAAGTTTATGAGCATGTACATTCATTAGCTTTTTCATTTTTTGATAAAACGCCGATTGGAAGCATTGTATCAAGAATTACGAATGATACAGAAGCTATTAAAGATTTTTACGTTAGTGTACTCGCAACGTTTATCCAGCAAATTGTCTTTTTAGTGGGAATCATTATTGCGATGTACTCATTAGACGCTAAATTAGCAACAATTTGTGTAGGGTTAGTTGTAATTGTTTATTTTATTATACTAACCTATCGTAAAAAGAGTTTTCCATTTTTTATGGAAACTAGAGGACAGTTAAGTAATTTAAATGCTAAATTAAACGAGCACTTACAAGGTATGTCAATCATACAAGCATTTAACCAACAAAAAAGATTACAAAATGAATTTGAGGGTGTAAATAAGTCTCACTATAATGCAGGTGTAAAAACAATACGATTAGATTCTCTGTTTTTAAGACCGGCAACAGATTTAATTTATACAATTGGAATAATGTTTGTTCTTAGCTTCTTTGGCATTACTTCTTTTAGTAATCCAGTTGAGATTGGTACAGTTTATGCATTTGTAAGTTATTTAGAAAGATTTTTTGAACCGATTACGCAAATGATGATGAAATTATCTTTATTACAGCAAGCTGTTGTATCATCATCTAGAGTATTTGACTTAATGGATGAAGAGCAAAAAGCTCCTACTAAAGTTGGAACTGACTTACCAAAAGTAAAAGAAGGAAGTATTGATTTCAAAAATGTATCATTCGCATATGACGGAGTGCACAATGTCATTCATGATATTTCATTCTCAGTTAAACCAGGTCAATCAGTTGCCTTTGTTGGTCATACAGGAAGTGGTAAGTCAACAATTATGAATCTATTATTACGTTTTTACGATGTGAAAGACGGGGGAATTCAGATTGATGATCAAAAACTATCAACATTTGAAGAAAGTGAATTACGTTCTAATATCGGATTAGTTTTACAAGATCCATACTTATTTGTTGGAGATATAAAAGGAAATATCTCAATGTATAATAACAATATAACTGATAGAGAAATTAAAGAAGCATCCGAATTAGTGAGAGCGAATGAATTTATTGAAAAATTACCAAACGGGTATGATGAGGCAGTTGTTGAAAGAGGTTCAACTTTATCAAGTGGACAGCGCCAATTAATCACGTTTGCAAGAACGATCGCAGCTAAACCTACTATTCTGATATTAGATGAAGCAACTGCAAATATTGATAGTGAAACAGAAGAAGCAATTCAAGAAGCTTTAACAGAGATGAGAAAAGGTAGAACTACTGTTATCATTGCTCATCGTTTATCAACAATTCAAGATGTTGATTGCATATATGTATTGCACAAAGGAAAAATCGTAGAAGAAGGCAACCATCAACAACTTCTTGCAAAACAAGGATTGTACTATAATATGTATCTATTACAAAATAAAGGATCTTTATTATTGGCCGATTAATGAAAAAGCAGCTAGATTTTCTAGCTGCTTTTTTTATTTAGAACTATATTCAGGAGGATATTAGTAAAAATTAATTCATTATTAATATATTCATAAAGTGAAGCTAGATTAATCGAAACTGAAGTTATCAGTTTTATGTGTTAAATTATCTTAGTAAATTCAACATTACATAAATTATTTAGTTAATAATAAAATTAGTTAATTTATAAATAGTAGAATGGTACCGAAATGAATAGGGAAAAATCACAATAATGGTTCAAATGTGGGGTGTCTTGAAGATTAGGAAGGTAGAGAGGAATTAGAATGTTTTAGTGTTAAAGCACCAATTTTTACTAAAAATCGTTTAATATACTCTTTGTTTATTATTTTATAATAATTAAAATTTAGTTAAAATGACTAATTG
>NZ_NTZO01000469.1 GCF_002559405.1 Bacillus sp. AFS001701
ATAGAATAAAGAAAAAAGAAAAAGGCTTGAAAAAATCTTAGTCAGATCAAACCTTTTCCTTTTATAAAAGCATTTATTCAATTATATTCTAGTTACGACAATACTGTTGAATGGAAAACATCACAGAATACAAATTCTCTCGTTTCTTCGTTACAATTATTTATTATTTTTATCATCATAAACGTTTTTAATTTCATCAATTTTATCAACTTTATGTTTTACTCCATATCCTTTATTTACTGTAATAACAAAAGCTCCGAATACAACAAAAATTATGATTCCACCTATAACATATACAGCTGTCATTGACATAAAAACACCTCCAAATTTATATTAAAGCTCTAGAATATTAATCATTTACTAAGTCTTAGACATATCCCCAAATCATGCAGAGTAAGGTACCGAATACGGTAACTAGTGCTATTGATAATGAGTAAAAAATATTAGTATAAATAGATCCTTTATCTCTTGTTTCACCTGCATGCATAAACACTACTAATTGAAGACCCGCTTGTAAAAATGCTGTTACAAGCAATATTGTCATTCCAACTGTAAATGACAAGTTAAAGAAGTAGACTACTAGTGCAATTCCAGTTAGAATCATTGAAAAAGCAAAGCCTTTAACTTGTTTAAGAGGAAATAATTCTTTCATGTTACATCAATCCTTTCAGATAAACAAAGCTAAAAATGAAGATCCATACGACGTCTAAGAAATGCCAATAGAGTGAAAAGATAAATGTTTTATTAGCAATTTCTGGAGTGATTCCTCTTTTTCGTATTTGTAACATGATAAATAATCCCCAAAAAAATCCAAGTGTTACATGGGCTCCATGTGTACCTAAAGTTGTTAATAGAATCGCAGTAAATGCGCTTGTTTGTAATCCTGCACCCATATGCATATAATGTACGAATTCTGATATCTCAAAACTTACAAATACTAAACCAAGAATTAGTGTAATCGTAAGAAAAGAGATTACTGCTGTTTTTCGACCAATACGCATAGCATGAATAGCTAATCCTATAACAAAGCTACTCGCTAATAAAACAAACGTTTCAATTAATACAGGTGTAATTTCAAAAATTTCTGCCCCCGTAGGACCATGTCCAGTACGATTGACTAATGTAAAATAAGAGGCAAAAAGAGTTCCGAAAAGCATGATTTCTGCACCTAAAAAGATCCAAAATCCTAATATGTTTATTTGATTTTGTTCTGTACTATATTCTAATGTGAGTGAGTTTTTTAATTTCATCGATTAGGCACCTCTAAATTCATTTTCATTTTCTTTAATTGTTTCTACTGGAATATAGTGGCCCTTATCAATTTCAAAGGAACGAAGACCCATACAAACAAATATTCCTATTGCAGAGACAATTAAAGGAATCCACAATGAAAAGACAAATGAGAATCCAAAAACAAATATGATACAGCTCATGATAAAAGGTGCGCCACTATTATTTGGCATATGAATTTTATCATAATGACCTTTAAAGATCGGTATTCCTAATTTCTTCGCATCCCAAAATGCTTCAATTGAATGTACTTCAGGGATAGTCGCGAAGTTATAAGAAGGAACTGGACTATGAGTAGCCCATTCTAAAGTACGAGCATCCCATGGGTCTGAGCTAATATTTCTAGATGAGTAACGAATACTATAATAAATGTTAAACACTAGTAAAATAAAACCGATTGCCAATCCGATTGCTCCAATAAAGGATAATAAATTTAATGGACCAAATCCTGTAGACTCTGAATAAGTATACATACGACGAGCTTGCCCGTTTAATCCTGTAAAGAACATAGGGAAAAATGTTACGTTAAAGCTAATAGCGATAAACCAGAATGCCCATTTTCCAATTCGTTCATTTAACATAAAACCAAACATTTTAGGCCACCAGTAGGTAAGTCCAGCAATCATGGCAAAAACGACACCAGGAATGATCGTGTAATGGAAATGGGCTACTAAAAACATCGTATTATGGTATTGGTAATCAGCGGCAGACATTCCTAGCATCACACCAGTAACCCCACCAATCGTAAAGATCGGAATGAAACCTACCGAATATAACATTGGAACAGTAAAAACGATTTTACCTCTCCAAAGGGTAAACAGCCAATTAAAGATTTTAATTCCAGTTGGAATGGCAATTGCCATAGTTGTAATTGAGAATATACTATTCGTTAATGCACCTTGACCCATTGTAAAGAAGTGATGAGTCCAAACTAAGAACGATAAAAACGAGATAATTAACATGGAATAGACCATTGATTTGTATCCGTATAAGTTTCGACGTGCAAATGTTGAAATGATCTCACTATAGACACCAAATGCAGGTAAAACTAGGATGTATACTTCTGGGTGTCCCCATATCCAAAAAAGATTTGCCCAAAGCATGTCCATCCCACCATTTGTCGTTGTAAAGAAATTTGTACCGAATAGTCTGTCCATCGTACCCATCAAAAGAGCCACTGTTAAAACAGGAAATGCAAATATTACAATCACATTTGTCGTTAGAGCAGACCAAGTGAAAATCGGCATTTTAAAAAGTGTAATACCCGGTGTTCTCATTTTTAAAATCGTTGTGACAAAATTAATCCCAGAAAGTAAAGTACCAAGTCCAGCAATTTGCAATGCAATCATATAATAGTTTGTACCAACGGATTTACTCAGTTCATCACCAGCTAGTGGGAAATATGATGTCCACCCTGCATCCGGAGAGCCCCCAATTACAAATGAGATATTTAATAACATCGCCCCCATAAAAAACAACCAAAAGCTTAGTGCATTTAAACGTGGGAATGCTACATCACGTGCACCAATTTGAAGGGGTACAACAAAGTTCATAAGAGCATAGATAAATGGCATAGCCATAAAAATAATCATGACAAGCCCATGAGTCGTAAATATTTCGTTATAATGCTGTGCATCTAATAGCGTATTTTCGGGAACGGCCGTCTGAGCCCGCATCAAAATGGCATCGACACCACCACGGAAAAGCATTAGCAGAGCAGATAGTAGATACATAATCCCAATTCGTTTATGATCAACAGTTGTTAACCATTCTCTCCATAAATAACCCCATTTTTTGAAATAGGTTAAACCAGCTACAATAGCAATTACAGTTACCCCAATAGCGATCATCGATGCATAAATAGCAGGGTTTGGATGTGGAATCGCAAATCGATCGAAAAATTCCATAGTATATGAACTCCTTTAACTACATTTAAATTTGAAAATAACCGAAAGATTAATGACTAGAGTGTTTTGAATGCATATCCATTTCAGAGTCCATTTGATTTTCACTAGAGTGATGTTTATGGCCTCCTTCATTTGGAGGTAAGTACTCCAAATGAGTTCCAGTAAACGTTAATTCACCAAGGTGACCTGGTTTTAACAACTGTGTGAACTTTTCTTTCGTTAGAGGTGAAGCGGTTTTCTTAACATCTTTGACCCATTCATTAAATTTGTTTTCAGGGACCGCTTCGACATTAAACGTATTTTCAGCAAATCCTTTACCACTGAAATTTGCATTACGTCCCATATATTCACCTGGAACATCAGCAGCTAAGTATAATGTATTGACCATGTCTGACATCGCGTATTTTTGTCCCCCCAATTGTGGAATCCAAAAACTTGTGATTGGTCCATCTGAATATAATTTAAATTCTAGTGGTCTATTTGTAGGAATATATAAATAGTTTACGGTCTCAATATTTTCTTCAGGATAGCTGAAATGCCATTTCCAATCAGATGATGTAGCGTAAATTATTAAAGGTTTTTTATTTGCATATCCAGTTGGGGCAGACTCGACCTTATTGTTGCTTTGTACCGAAACGATTGAAAGAAAAATAATGATCAATACTGGAATCCCGACACAAATCATTTCAACCAATACACTACCTTTAATTTTAGGAGGTTCATAATCACTACTTTGTTTAGATGAACGATATTTAAAAAGCATATAACCTAAAATAAGGAAAACGACCAAGACAATAAATGACATAATCCAAATGGATAACATAATATCTTTAGCTTGAGTTTGAGCTTGAGGTCCTTTAGGATCTAACACCTTTACTGGCTTGCAACCAGATAACAAAATGAGAATAGAAATAAAAAAAGTTTGTAAGGTCCATTTATTCTTCATGAACAAAATCCTTTTCAATTTTTATTTTCATAACGTAATTATTGAGTTAATTTGATTCACAATTGGTTAAAATATAGAGCCATAAATATTTAAAGTCAACGAAATTACAATTTCTGTCAAAAAATGTTCACAATAAAAAAAAAGTGAATTTAATAGTA
>NZ_NTZO01000470.1 GCF_002559405.1 Bacillus sp. AFS001701
TACTATTGGAAAATTGAACAGGTTTACTAAGCATTATAAATTACAAAATCAAGACATTGTTGAACTTGCAATAGTTCAGATACTAGAGCAATTTGATAGACCACTTCCAATGACAGAACGATGGGCGATGGAAGATTGGTCAGACTATGGAAAAGAAGATAAATAGTTACATGATGGTTTATGCCAGTTGAAGTGGTCCTTAAACTAGTGTTAAGGGTTTACTATGGTAATTTAAGAAAAAGGAAACCTGTGGTGATATTCAACTAAACGCATGCTTTAGTTGAAAAATTTGATCGGTTGTATAGTCGATTTTTTTTATTGAGCTAAATGGCAGTTTGGTTCTATCATAAATGGTCCTTTAAAGCAACAAACTTTACGAAACAGTGTTAAGATATTACAAAAAATAAAAATTAAGAGGATTGAATCCATATTGTGTATTTGAATCGTAGACTTTGAATTGTCTAAGTAAAGATGAAAAAACAAATCGAACCGATAAGCATAATAAGAACCGAAAAAATAAGGGATAAGGTATTGAGAATCAATCCGACCCTCGCAAAAATCTCCCTCTCCGATCCCATTGCTTGTTTCGCTGCTGTCATGCCGACGATACTGGAGATGAGCACAAAGACAGCAGGAACAAATTCAAACAAACTGGTCCATTCATGAAAAGAAAAAAGCAGGGCATGGTGAATCCCGATAACACCTAAAACAAAAGAAGCATATGCCTTCCCGTTTTGAATCGACTTTGTCAAATCCATCAGTGACACCATCCTTCCATCTTCCATCTTATGTAGTGAGAAAAAGATAAAGAACAATAGCGACTTACGAACCCCATATATCCTTACAGAACTTGCATATTAGAAGGCGGTTTGCATCTTATGGATTGTTTTTTAAATAAATATTATTTTCATATTGAACTAACGCATCCGATACTTCAATAGAAGATCGCTATTTCTTATTCAACATAATGGCAGGATAGATGAATAA
>NZ_NTZO01000471.1 GCF_002559405.1 Bacillus sp. AFS001701
ACGTACAAACTTTGAAAAAACGTAAAAAATTAGTATATTTATTATCAATCTTACCTGGTCTAGGCCATTTTTATTTAGGATTAATGAGTCGAGGATTGCAGTTTATGCTGTTATTTTTCGGTACAGTATTTTTAACACATTTAATTTCAAGCTTTGGATTTTTTATACCAGTCATCGTATTTTATAGCTACTTTGATGCGCTTCAATATCATAGTAAATATCGTGAGGACATTGAATTAGTAGATAAGCCAATCGTAAATCATCAATTTAAATTTAATAAGTTTTTAATTGGTTGGGTATTAATTGGTTTTGGTTGCTTATCTATATTAGAGAACGCTTCTGATTATATTTCTAGACATTACAATATCTTTATTGACTATAATTTAGTCCAAAATCTACTTATCAGTATTGTTTTTGTTGGACTTGGTATTAAATTATTAACTGGAAAGTCGAAAAAAGAAGTATGAGGAATTGGAAAGTTGGCACTATAACAGCGGGAATAATATTAATTGCAATTGGTTTACTTTGGTTTTTACAAAATTTTATTTCAATTCCTTATTCGAAGCTTCTAATTAATGCATGGCCAGTTGCTTGTATTTTATTAGGAGTTGAAATATTACTATTCAATATAGTAAGAAAAGAAGACTCACTTCGTTTTCATGGATTTAGTATTTTTTTACTTATTTTAATGATGGGTGTTTCATTACTATTTAGTATTGGTCACTTATTTATCAAAGAAATTGGTTATACATTCAAATCAAAAAGTATTGAAATAAATGATTCGAAAACGATAACTTCATCAATTAATGAAGTTATTATTAAAGCTAATAATAGTGAAATCAGTGTAAATGGAACTGATTCTAGTGCGGTAAATGTAAATGGTAATATAAGTGTTCCGGATCGTGATAAAAAAGACAGTGAAAAAGCATCTGATTATTATTCAGTAAAAACAGTTGGGGATAAAATGATTATCGAGATTCGTAATGATGACAATCAGATTTTCAACTTTGATCATGACAGATCCCAACTAAATATTGATTTACCTAAAAGTATTTTAACGAATATAAACGTAAAAAATGGCTCTGTAAATTTATTAAATAAAGAAAATAAAACAGTAATAAATTCAAATGACGGTCAAATCAATATTGAGAATGTAACTGGAAACTTAGTTGCAAAAACTAGAAATGGTTCAATCAGCTTAACGAATGCAAATTTAAATAGTGATAGTGAAATTGCAACGTATGATGGTGAAATTACAATCAAAAATATTTCTGGTTATTTAAATTCTACTACAAGAGATGGTAGCATTTCGATTGAACATGCCAATATAGATGGAACAAGTGAAATAACGACTTATGATGGAGAAATTAACTTAAGTGATTTTAAAGGGAAAATTAACGCAAAAACAAATAATGGTGCAATTAATGTTGAGGATGCATTATTAAATGGTAATAGTAAAATTTCTTCTGATGATGGTGAAATTCAAATCGATCTACTAAAGGATAACAATCTCACAATCAATGCAGAAACAAATGATGGTAGTTTTAATGGTAATATTGGATGGAAAATGAAAAATAAAGATGAAAATCATACAAATAAGGCGATGGTTGGAAGTGGCGAACATGAACTTAATGTTAAAACGAGAAATGGTTCTATTTACGTAAATAAAGATTAGAAGATTAAGAGCCCCAAACATAGCATGGGGCTTTTTTTACTTAAGACGCATTATATTTTTAAGGTCAAGCAAGGGATAGGTTGAATCGCTGCTTTTTCAAAAAAAAAACCTTAAATACATTTTGTATCAAAGGTTGTATCCAGCTAAGGTAAGTGTACAGATTTTATATGTCCCAGTTTTAGATAAACATTTTGTCCACTCGCAACGGAAAGTTCTATTTGATTATTATCTACCTTATTTAAAAGCCCAATCTTCATTGGATCTGTTCCACCATCAAAAATAACAAGCTTTCCAATTTCTTTTCTAAGCTGAATTTCTAAAGACCTGTGTAAAGGAATAGTAGGTGGATGTACTGCTAGTGTCTCATTTGTTAAATTATATGGTACCACTCTATGGTTATATGGTGTGATCCATTTTAAATGTGATAATGAAATATACATTGTATGAAATACAGGTGAGTAAAATACAAGATAATCATTTAAAACGTTCATAATAAAACCATGAAAAGTTATATTACCAGTTACATAGATTTCTGAAAATATTCCTTTAGCATTTAGTAAAATTTTACGATATGAAATTGTCTCCATTTCCTGTGTAATGGATGGTTCATTAGGGTTATTTATTTTTTCTTTTAAATCATTATTTTGATATACCATATGGATATGCATCCAAGGGATATAATAATATTTTATGCCGTTAAAAAGCACTAAAATATCTTGTCCTAAATCAGTAAGAATTCCTTCGAATACGACATCTCCAGATAATCTTACAGAGACTTGTTCTCCAAGTAATGTAGATACATCACTCATGTAGATCTCCTCCTAAAGGGTAATTAAATTAAGAAAAAAATAATTGTATCCAATAAAATAATAGTATTAATGAAATAATTGTTGTTAATGGGATCACAATTATAGTGACACTTAAATAATCTTTCCATTTTACTTTAATTTTATTTTCCTTTAAAATGTGCATCCAAATTAATGATGCTAATGTTCCAATAGGTAACAATAGCGAGCCTATATCACTACCAACTATATTAGCAAGATAGATTGCTTTTAGTGTCACTGGATCTAGTCCCATTTCAGTTAGGCTAATTGTGCCAATCATAAGGGCAGGGTGATTGTTAAAAAGATTTGACAATACACTTACTAATCCACCCATTGCCAAAGTGGCATTAAAAAGCCCTTGATTAACGATTGGTTCAATTTCTTTTACAATAAAATCAGTTAGACCAGCATTGTGAAGTCCGTAAATAATTACATACATTGAGAATGCAAATAAAAGAATTTGCCAAGGTGTCTTTTTTAAGATATCTACAGGATTTGTTCTTAAATGGTACCATCTCCATATAAGCAAAATGAGAGAACCAAGTACTGCAACAATTTCAATTGGAATTGAAATAAACGATGCAACAAACAGTAAACATCTCATAACAAATACAAAAGTTAATATTTTAAGCATAAACTTTGTTCTTTTTCTTTTTGTTTCAACAGAGATTTTACTTTTTAAAGGATGAAAATTTTTAATAAAAAAGGATTCTTCAATATCATTTGTTGAAGCAGGTAACACTTCTGGAAATTTACTTTTTAGTACGAAATACATCATAAGCGACATAAATAATAAGCCTAACATTGTAGGTACAAACATCATTAAAGGTTGCATATAAAGTGGCATGTGTACGATTTTTAAACCTATTAAATTTACGATATTACTTACGCCTATTGGAGCACTTGAAGCAGTGGCAATTAAAGCACCAGATAATAGGTAGGGTATTTGTTGATGTGGTTTTAAACGTAGATTTTTTAAAAGAATTATTAGTATAGGTGTTGTAATTAGGATACTACCATCATTATTAAAAAGTAATGTCATTAAAAAACATAGTAATTGAATGTACCAATATAACCGATAACCCGAACCTTTGGCCAATGTAACTAATCGAGCTGCTGACCAATGAAAGAACCCGAAGCTTTCTAAAATAACAGCCATAACAATTGTTGCTATAATAGTGATTGAAGCTCCACCGATTTTCGTTATAATGTCATATAAATCGTGGCGACTAACAATTCCAGTTACTAGAATGATGATAGCCCCAATTGAAGCAGGCCATGCTTCATGAATTCCTTTTGGTCTCCAGAATATGACAGCCATTGTCATAATGAAAACAAATGCTGTCATTGCAATTTCAAAATTCATTTTGATTCACCTTCCTCTAATCGGTAGCATTTTTTTGTGTCCTACTTGTCCGATTAATATACTAATATTCAATTTTACTAATCATGTACTTAGTCAGTTGACCATTTTTTTTAGTTTGTATATTTGTCCACATAGTTGAAATGTCCCGAAATGACATCGTCCTATAGGTACACATGCCCCGGAAATATGGATTTTTCCAAAAAAAAAGGTCAGCTGCTACGCTGACCTAAATTATATGGAAATATCATTATGAAAATTTCTTCCCATTTATATAATAACAATCTTCTTGATATGTAATAAAAGCAATTTCAAATTCAGGAATGGTCAAAGAGTGAATATGTTTTTCGATTGTAGCCGCGAAACGATCTCTAGTTTCACCGCCACGTTCAAACCACTTTACTTCAATGAATGGAAAGCTTTCTACAATTTCACCATTAAAAATTGCAGTTGAATGGATACAATCAATTGTAAAATTATCAGTTCCACATTCACAAACCTCGGCGAGTTCTTCGATTAATGACTTACTAATTTTGCAAATATCATCAGTTGAAATCCCTTTAATTAATAATTGAGGCATAAATTTCCCACCTTTTTTTCTCCTATTATAACTTAAAAATTAAATTAGTTTAATTTTTTCTAAGTAGGGTTTTACTATTTATACAT
>NZ_NTZO01000472.1 GCF_002559405.1 Bacillus sp. AFS001701
GCAAAACTGCTGATATTGGTATGTCTTCTATTTCGATCAATGCAGATCGTGAGAAAACATATGATTTTACAACTCCTTATTTTCTTTCGATTAATAAAATTCTAGTTCCAGAAGGTAGTAGTATTAAATCAGCCGCAGATTTAAAAGGTAAAGTTGTAGCAGTGCAAAATGGTACTACTGGACAAGAAGCTGTTGAAAAAATGTTTGGTAAAAACAATAAAAATCTTAAAAAATTCGAAAATAACAATTTAGCAATTTTAGAGCTGCTTAGTGGAGGAGCTGATGCAGTAGTTGCGGATAATGGTGTTCTAGAAGCATATGCAAAAAATAATCCAGATAAAAAGCTAGTTGTTATTGATGATAAAAATAGCTTTGAACCTGAATACTACGGTCTACTACTTCAAGATGGAAGTAAATTAAAAGGTAAACTTGATAAAGCAATTAAAGAAGTA
>NZ_NTZO01000473.1 GCF_002559405.1 Bacillus sp. AFS001701
AAAAGGAGAGTTGAAAAATGAGTAAAAAAACTATGGGTATTCACCATATCACAGCAATTGTTGGACATCCTCAAGAAAATGTTGATTTTTATGCAGGAATTTTGGGGTTGCGTTTAGTTAAACAAACAGTCAATTTTGATGATCCCGGTACTTATCACCTATATTTTGGAAATAAAGGTGGAAAACCAGGAACAATTATTACCTTCTTTCCATGGTCAGGAGCTAATCAAGGAATCATTGGAGACGGTCAAGTAGGAGTTACTTCATATGTTGTTCCAAAAGGAACTATGGAATTTTGGAAAAAAAGACTAGAAAAATTCGATGTTCCTTTTACTATCATGAATCGCTTTGGAGAACAATATTTAGAATTCGATGATCCACACGGTCTTCACTTGGAAATTGTTGAAAGAGACGGAGGTGAAATTAATAATTGGACATTTGGTGAAGTGATGCCTGAAGTTGCCATTAAAGGTTTTGGTGGAGCAACTTTATTATCAACCCAGCCTAATAAAACAGCTGAATTGTTAGAAAATGTAATGGGACTAGAACCAGTCGCTAAAGAAGGAGATTTTGCTCGATATCGTTCTACTGCGGATATTGGTAATATTATCGACGTAAAATTAACTACAATTGGACGTGGACAAATGGGTGTTGGTACAGTACACCACATTGCATGGCGGGCTATTGATGATAACGATCAAATGGATTGGAAAAAATACGTTTCAGCTAATGGGTACGGTGTCACTCCAATACAAGACAGAAATTATTTTAATGCCATCTACTTTAAAGAGCCTGGAGATATTCTATTTGAAATTGCGACTGATCCTCCTGGATTTGCTAATGATGAATCGCAAGAAACAATGGGTGAAAAATTGAAGTTGCCATCACAGTATGAACCTCATAGATCACAAATTGAGCAAGTTTTAATACCGATTATAGTAAGAGAACTTGACTGATTATATGAAAAGGAATATTGTTTATGATTTAATTCGATTCGGAAGCAACACTTGGAAAATGATAAATTTAAAGTTAACTACTTCGGTTCATGGATTAAAGGGAGTAGAACTGTTCACCATATAGAATGGAGAGCAAAAGATGTGGAGTTTCTACTTATGTGGAGAACGATGCTTAAGAAATACTTTCCAACAGACGTTCGAGATCGAAATTATTTTAAAGCCATCTCTTTTAATGAAGAAGGTGGCATACTCTTTGAAATCGTAACAGATGATTCGCCAAGATTTTAGTTGATGAACCATAAGAGGTCCTGGAAAAAAACTGATGCTGCCAACTTGGTTAGAGTCAAAAAGAAAAGAAATAGAAGAAAGCTTACCGCATGTACGGGTTTGTGTTATGGAGGGAGATATACAATGAAACATATATTCCCAACAAGTTGCACGGCAAACAACTGTGAGTAGCAACTTCTAAGTTCGGTCCTTTAGAATCTTATCAGCCTACCGGTTACAACCTTTATACGATGGAGGAATTGTTGAAGCAGATTTAGGCTACGAACAATATACTCGGTATAACCTTTATGACACAGTTTATTTTGCACGGGGTTGGTGACGTAACCGATGAACAATTGGCACAAAACGATGCCGAATATGTAAAATATGTAACAAACCAGACAGTAACGGTTAAAGCTGAAGTAATTGTAATAATTAACAAAACAAAGACCCTTCTATAAAAAGAAGAATCTTTGTTTTATTGTTAAATGTTATTTTCGAGCAAATGAAAACCACCTCTTATAAGGGGGGGGATTATACTATTTTTCTCAGTTAGTTCAGAAGTTAAATATCGAATAAAATACTCTGGTCGGGGGAGTGGCCCAGCCTACAGCATTTTATTGTTCACTCTTATACATAAAATACTTTCCTTTACTCATACTAAAAAAATATATAATAAAAATCAAATATCTAGGTAGGCTTTATGTTGATGGAATCGTTAATAAGTAGCATATTCAAGACTTCATAGTAATTCCATTATTAACAATGAAAACAAAGTGCGATTACAGTTGCAAAATGGGTAAAGAAAGCAAATCAATAAATTATCGGTTAAAGCTAAGAGTTACTTTACAATTAGCTATTGTATTTTCAACGAAGTGTAATTATAAATTTTATAAAAAATCCAACCTATAGTCATCCATTAATTAAAACAAGGGAACACTTTAAATAATATAACCATTCAATATCTATAGGTAACCAGATTCTTATTAGATGGGCTCATTGGGTATATATCATTCAAATATGGCTGGAGGTCAATCATGGAGAAAATAAATTGTGATCTTACACCTATGAAAGAGAATTTAGAAAATGGCATTAAACACCTAATACATTTACTCCAATCTAATTTAAACAGAATAGGTAATGAAAATTATTGTGTATTAGGTAGTTTAGAGGATGCTAAAAATCAGCTTAATTCCATTGAATTTACGGCGTCCTCTTATTATTTAGGATGTTATTTATCCTCTTTTACAGATGCATTTAACGAACTGTCAACTACTGTGCAGCACCTTTCAAAACTTAAACATGGAGCATTGATAGTAGTCGAACGTTTTGATTCTATTGAAACAATTATCCAAAAAGGAACAAAAATTGGAGCAATGTTGACATCTAAATTATTAGAATCCATTTTTTACCCTGGAAACCCTCTCCATGACGGGGCTGTTTTAATCCGAGAAAATGTTGTGGTTTCAGCTGCCAATGTTCTTCCTTTAACAAAAAAAGTATATGATAAAAAGAAACTTGGAACCCGTCACCGTGCAGCTCTCGGAATATCTGAACAAAGTGATGCCCTTGCACTTGTTGTTTCAGAGGAAACGGGCCAAATTTCATTTGCTTTTGATGGTAATCTATATCCATTAAATACTACTCAACCCATTGTTTTTTAAAGTTTACAATTAATAATAAAAAAAAGAGTTTAAAAAAGCAGCTAATTTAGTTCCTTTTCATTAGAGCAACATAGCAATTGCGATTAAATAAATTAAATGGATTAACAATGTATATACATGTTTATTTTACAGCAATTCACTAATTTCAAAGTTATACATGTAAATTAAATTTTTAATTAAATGCTTCAACTTTTACTTCTTGGTCAAATCCAAGAATATTTTCAATCATTAATGAAAGTTTGTTTAATACTTCTTTGTCATCACAATTCCAAACTTCCGTTTCATCTACATAACAGGTGAAAATTTTGTTTTTAACGATTTTTCCTTTTTTTGTTTTTTCGTTGTCTAATAGTTCAAAATGTACTTCACCTTTTGCAGCAATAATACCAATGATTCTTGATAGTCTTGTAGAATTTAATATCCCTATTTCTTCATTTAACGCATATTTATTGCCGACGACTTTTAAAAAACTACGTGTCGCCGTATGTGATTCTTTTTTAAATTGTTTCAGGAAAAACTTCATTTTTTCTTTATTAACGTCTTTGCTGCAATATTCTTCAAGAATATTAAAGACTGTTTTTGTTAATTCTTTGTTATTAATACTATATGAAAACGTTTCTTGTAACGAAATACCTTTGTTTCTTAGTACGTTTAGCAATGATGTATGGATCATCTTTTTACCTCATTTCCTATTTTTGAATCTATTTTGTGTAAGAATAGTGTTATGAGATTATCGAATGTGTTAGTTGTATTAAAATTTTGACTTTTTCGTCGATCTTTTTTTATTAATTATTTGGCAGTAAAATATGCAGCCTAAGTCCTCCAATAGTGATTGGAGCAAAGGCTGCATATTTCATTCTATCTACTTAGTAAGGTATAACCAAAATAGGTAAACTTCTTATTAATCTAATTATTTACCTTCATGACCGCCGAACATATCTTGAGCATATTGAACACCTAATCCATAAGCTCCACCATGCTCTTTAGCAATATCTAGAACTTGATTATATGTTGCTCCATTAGCCCAGTCGCGTTGTAATTCAAGCATATATTGCATCCAAGTAATTGGAGTAGCACCAGCTTGGATCATACGTTCAATAGCCATTTCATGAGCCTCTGTTGACACGCCACCTGAAGCATCGGTTACTACATATACTTCATAACCTTGATCAAGTGCTTCAAGAACTGGCATTACTACACAGACTTCAGTCCAAAGACCAGCTACGACTAATTTTTTATTGCCAGCTTTTTTCACTGCATCAACAAAGTTTTTATCATCAAAAGCATTCATTGAAGTTCGATCAATAATTTTTTGATCAGGGAATACTTTTTTAATTTCTGGAAAAATTTGACCACTAAACGATTTAGAAGCAACTGTAGATAATACTACTGGAACTTTAAACAACTTAGCTGCTTCTGCTAAGCCAGCCGCGTTATTACGAACTAAAGTCATATCAGTTGACTTAGTCGCAAATGCCATTTGTGGCTGATGGTCAATCATTAATAAAGTATGATTTGTTGGTGTTAATAAAGCATCAGTTGAATGAGTATTAGTCGTAACCTTTACTGGTGTTTTTGTAGAAGCGGCGTTACCCACATCATTATGAACTGACATAGCTCCTAAAGTACCTAATCCTAAAGATAAAGCAAGACCTAAACCTGTTAATTTTTTAGTTAAACTTTTCACTATAATACATCTCCTTGAAAATAATTTTTTTTAGTTAATAATTTAGAATAATACAATTATATAAAGAATCTTTAATTCGAGATATTTTTGAAACGAATAACAGCACCTAATGCACCTAATCCTAAAGATAAAGCAAG
>NZ_NTZO01000474.1 GCF_002559405.1 Bacillus sp. AFS001701
AATCAAATATATCCGATAACCTTACTAAAGAAAACGAATTATATTAATTAATTTAAACTTTAATAAACGTTTGAATTCGCTAGAAGTTCAATTAAGTAAATATACACTTTAATTTCACGCAGTAGGTTAGAATGAGTTAAATAATGGAGATGATATAAGTGTATAGAGCTTTATTAGCTTTATGTTATGTAGCTACTTTGTACGTTGGTAATAATTCTATTCAAAGAGTTATTTTTAACTCATGTGTAGGAACAAAAAAGCCAATTATTGGAGGCAAGTGGTTACTACGTATTTCTTGTCGTATTAATGAACAGGAGAAGTTTATAGAACATTTAAAACAATGTAATAGGCTAATGGAAGATCAAAAAAGATATTTAACTGCATATGCATGGAGAAATTTAGGCTTATACAAGAGAGCCTGGATGGAATTAAAAGATATCTCTAAAAACAATGAAGATATTAGCTTTTTGAAAAGTAATACACTTTATAACTTGAGAGCTGTTCAAGAATTGATTGATGCAAATGAACAAATATCAGTTGCCTCTGCTCTAAATGAAAAACAAAAAGATTTTATTGTAAAATATGCATCTAAAAACCATGGACCCTCGAAAGCTCGTCAATTATGTGAAATTTTTAGTAATCATTCCGACCATTACAGTAATTTAATAGAAACATATAAAGAACTTGAGCGTACGGGAGCAACATGGGAGTCTTTCTTACAAGAATATAATAAAGATTTTAAAGTATTGGATAGTAAATATATTAGGGATTGTATTGAATGGTTAAATAGTTTACCTGAAGAAAAAGGACAGCTAGGCTTTAATTTACTAACCAAAGCAGCAGCTAAAGAGCCAGAGATTTTTGCAAAACTTTCTATCGAAATAGGTAAGCTAGTAGATCAAGGAAAAATTAATCCCAATATAATCGAAAATGGCATTAGGTATGTGGCTTCTGCCGAAAATGAACTAAGAGAAAACAATTCAGGAAATGCTTTAAAACTATTGATAAAAGCGTATAAAGAGGGAGACCGATCACAAATTTTATATAACGGTCTTATTAGAACTCTAAAAGAAAATGGGCTGAAAAAGAAATATTATAATGATTTGAGAATGATTATAGATGAAGATTTTCTTGATTTAGGGAGTCATGATGCACTGAACCTATTAGTAAATTGCAGGGGTTTTCACGAACTATATTCTGGAATTAATTTTAGTGGTAGTCAAGAAAGCTTTTTGCAAATTCTAGTTACAGGGGGAAATTTACCTAATAGAATATACAAAACTTTTTTAATCAATTTAATTGAACCTTTTGTTAGTTCCTCACTAAAATTACCATTTAATGAAAAATCCTTCGAAATCTTATCAAAAAATTTAACTGGTATTCATAAATGGGATGTTCTCGAGGTACGCTGGTATATACAACAAGAACAAGTATTCAAAGTAAATGAGTATTTAGGTAAATTTACTAAAGATAAGCAATTAAAAATTTTATTATATATTGCAAAGTACTGCCACGAGAAAAAATTGTATCAAAATGCGTTACAATTTGGCGAACAAGCATATAAGATTAGCCCTAATAATGTGAATGTATTAAGGCGTATGATTGCTAGTCATAATCAATTAGGAAATATTAGCCAAAGATTAAAATTTATAAGAAAACTGAAAAAGATTGCCCCAAATCGAGTTTTTAATCAAGAGTATGAGATGGCTTTTGATGAATATTCTTTACTAAAAAATGAATGGAACTGGTCAAGAAAAAGAAAAGAAATCACTCGTAATGAAACAATTGTTCATGTATTAAACAAATCCCTACCTGAAGTAAATGGATATACAATTAGAAGTATAGAAATCGTAGAGCACCAAAGGAACGCAAACTTAAATCCGGTCGTAGTTTCAAAACTAGGCTGGCCATTAATACAAGAAGTGGGAGAAAGCATAGTTAGAGAAGCCCATAATGGTATTGAACATTACCGTCTCTACGATGAAAAGGGGAATGCTATTCTAAATACTGTTCCTATGAGCGAGTATTTTAAAGTTTATGCTGATCAATTCGGACGGGTTATCAGACAAATTAAACCAAAGTTAGTACATGCAGCATCTAATTTTCAAAATGCATTACCTGCTTTAAAAGTTGCACAAAAATATAATATACCAACTGTATATGAGGTAAGAGGACTATGGCATGATACTCAGTGCACAAAAACAGCTGGATTTGAAAATTCTGAGCGCTATTTATTACACCAAAACTACGAGTTGATTTGTTGTCATACAGCTGATCGTGTGGTAGCTATTAGTAAAAGTTTAAAGGAACATCTTATAACGTTAGGAATCCCGGAAGAAAAGATTTATTTTGTCCCTAATGGAGTAGACATAAAAAAGTTCAGTCCCCAAAGTCCGAACCTTGAATTAAGAAAAAAATTAGATTTAGAGGATAAGTTAGTCATAGGGTTTATTGGCTCTGTAACCCATTATGAGGGGCTTGACTATTTATTGAAAGCTTTAGCTGAATTGAAAGAAATCAATATGAAATTCAAATTTGTCCTAGTAGGTGATGGGAAAGCTCTCCCGGAACTTAAGCAATTAACACAAGAGTTAGGTCTAGATGATTTCGTTACTTTCGTAGGAAGAGTACCTCACACAGAAGTAAACGATTATTATTCTGTAATTGATGTATTTCCTTTTCCAAGAACTAGTGCTAAAGTATGTCAACTTGTTACTCCACTTAAACCATTTGAAGTAATGGCTATGGAAAAATTAGCACTAGTAAGTGATATACCAGCTTTAAGGGAAATGGTTATCGAGGGAGAAACAGGATTAGTTTTCAAGTCAGAAGATGTTTCATCATTAGTAGAATGTCTTAAGAAAGCCGAAAGCAATATGCATTTAGCAAAACAAGGAAGAAAATGGGTAGTAAACCATAGATCATGGGATAAACTCGCAGGAAGATATAATGACATTTATAAAATATAAATATTAGTTGAACTATATATATTTTACATTTATCACTAGTTACTTTCCCAATAAAGAAATAAAAAATTGTATTAACGATAAATTTAGACTTCATTTAGCTTGGGAGGTTTGCACTAGTGAATACTTCTGCAATACAACAAAGAAAGAAAATAGAGATTTTTAGACTGACTCCAGCTTTGAAAATGGATCAACTTAAGGACAGATGTGATGATATTTTAAATAATATTATTTATTTTAATAAGAAATATCCTCCAGTAAAAATGGACTTAAATAATTTATGGAGCATGGATCCCTATGACAGAAGTTGGAGATTTGGACTTCACAGTTTGAAAGTTCTTGAATATTTATTAGATGGTTATAGTACTTTTAGTGATGAAAGATATTTAAGCAAAGCAATAGAACTTTTATGGGATTGGGAGAAATATAATTTTCTAGAATCCCAATCCGAAATGGCCTGGCATGATCATTCGACAGCATTAAGGTTAATAATTATTTGTAAAATTTTTGAAAGTTGGAAATTAAATTTTTGTGATTTAAAAGGAATTAATAGATTTGTAAGTTTAGTCGAAGGTCATTGGGAGAAATTGGTTGACCCTGAATTCTATATGGAGAGACATAATCACGGAATGGATCAGGATATTGCGTTATTAGTATCTACAGTTGTATTCAATGACCTTCCTAAAGCATATGAATGGAGACAGATAGCTACAAAGAGACTAGAAAAACAATTAGAGCACCTATTTGGGGAGGATGGTAGTTATTTTGAACACTCACCAGATTACATCTATTTATTAGTGGAACGATTGTTTAATGTTTTGCGATTTATTAATGATAATGATATTAAACAGAATTCAGATTTAGAAGAAATATTAAATAAATCATTAGTTTTTTTGACTTTTATATTACAACCTGATGGACAAGTTTGTCCTATCGGCGATAGTGAGATGAATCATGTAACCCTGGATAAGCTTGGAAGTGATTCTAATGATATGTTAAAGTACTTAAACTATGTTGTTAGCGGGGGAAAAAGTGGTGAAGAACCTACAGAATTAGATGCTATATTTCCTAACGGTGGTTATGCAGCCTTAAGGAATAAATGGGAATATGATAAAGATACCATTCAAGCAATATTTTTAAGTAGTTTTCATTCAAGGACACATAAACACCATGATGATTTATCATTTACTATCTTTGGACATGGTCAGCCACTATTGGTAGATTCAGGTAAATATAATTATGTCTATAATAGCCCAGAGCGAAAATATGTAGTTTCTACAAAAGCTCATAATACTGTTGTAGTTGATAATGAGAATACAGTTATCTCTAGAAATAATATTGGAAAATCAGGGTTAACAAGCTCTTACTTAGATAAAAACTTTTCTTTTGTAAGTGGGACACACTGTTTATATCCAGGAGTTATTCACCAAAGGTTATTTTTATATTTAAAACCGTATGATTTTATTATTATTGATTACCTACAAGGATATAAGATACATAGTTTTGAGCAAAATTTCCACCTAGCGCCTTCTGTTAATTGTATAAACGAAAATAATAATATCACAGGCTATATAAACGAAAAGCCTATTATATCTTTAAGGCAACTCCATAAAAAAAACGATACTACTATTAACCTAGTAAAAGGTGTAAAAGATCCTTTAATAGGTTGGGTATCCCCAAGATACTCTATATTTGAACCAACTTTTTGTGCATCTTATCGTCAAAATGGAAGTGAAGGACACTTTGCTACACAAGTTTCTCTTAATCCGTTAAATGAGTTAAATGTCAAGTTAAGCTGGGAAGATGATATTTTAAATATTACTTGGGAAAATAATAGCTTAAAAATAATAATAGCTACTCACAAAATATATTTATTTTTAAATGATAAATTCCTTAATTTAAATTATATTGAACATTCCAAAATTAAAGAAGCAATTATAGAACAAAGAAACTATGAATATAGGGAAAAATATCGTTCTGAAAGAAACCGTAGATTAAGGTACTTTGAAGAGTTAGAAACTTTAAAAAAAGAACTGGAAAAATGAAAATGGGGAGTAAAATATGTCAATTCAAACGATAGAACGCATAACTATAAATTTATTGAAAGTCAACAAACTTAGTCCCTCTGTTATAAATTCCAATGTAAAGTGGGAAATAGACGCAACTGGTGATGGATTAGAGTATGCCTGGTATATTTATAGAGACGGTGAGAGAGAAGAATTTATATCATTCAATAAATCTAATGTATTAGAATGGAATCCTAATAAGCCCGGTCTATATTTTATTAAAGCATTTGTTAGAGATAGTGAGGGAAATAAAGTTTCGGAATGGTCTTCTGAATACAAAATAGTTGATTATTTACATCTAGAGGACATTAAAAAAATTATCCCTGATAAACAAAGCCCACAAAATTGGGGAACAACTATTACTTGGAAAGCCGAGGTAAAAGGGGAGGATTTAGAGTATGCCTGGTATATATATAAGGAAGGAGAAAGAATAGATTACATACCTTTTACAGCAAATAACCTTTTAGAGTGGACACCATTTGAATCAGGTAGATATAGAATAAAATTATTTGTCAAAGATAATTATGGTAACAAGTTTTCTAAATGGACTAGGGAATTTAGTATCAAATAATATATTATTCTCTTAGACTATTATTTTAAAAAAGAATTATAAAATTAGCTAATATTCACTTATTAAAAGTAACTATTATTAATTAAAATTATTATACAAGTGTAATACGGGGATATTAAAGTATACTAAAACAATTACTTAGTAAATAAGAAATCCCTTTATAATCTTAGAAAAAGATATCTCTTGAAATCTAGTGGTTTTCATTTTAAATAATAAATTTTTAGAATTTTTCTGATAATTCATTAAAAATAACGGAGAAACATATGTCAATAAAAAAATTAATTGAACAAAACGAAAAAGTATTTAAAGGGGAAGTGGATTTAAAATATT
>NZ_NTZO01000475.1 GCF_002559405.1 Bacillus sp. AFS001701
TTATTCAACAAAATGGCAGATTAGTGGAATAAGAGATGGTAATTTTTAGAAACGAAATGCCAGAGAAATATATGCTAAAATTGATATAAAATTAAGAAAATATTTAAGGAGAATAATTTGATCACTATCTTGAGTAAATTTATAAACAGAATATTTAAAGACAGAATTAAACAAATAGTAATTATCCAATTTATTTTGCTGATTCCATTATTAATAATTTGTATTCAATCCTTTACTACTAATAGTATTAATTATTTCTATAATGGGCTATTTCAAATTATTTTTGCTTTAATTAATATTTTAAATGGAGTTGAACAGTTCATTTTGAAAAAGAATGTTTTGAGCATCCTTTTTTTTATTTTAGGAATCTTTTTTGTTTATTTATCAATTCAAAGTTTCAATTTAGACATTTTGAGAAAGTAAGTGATTACTTTAATACATCTAAATAGTATAATGCTAATACAACTAACTAATGCATTAGTTAGTTGTATTAGGTTGGGCTGCTTCGGCAGTCCATTTTTTATTGAACAAAATGGCAGGATAGTTGCACAAAGAGCTGCGACAGATACTTCTTTCTTTTGACCAAAATGTGCGAATTCCCCCAAATTACAAAGACTTTTTCAGTTGGTATAATTAATGAAAATAGAGGTAGTTTCTATGTAAAGAGGGGTATATTTTTGAGAAAAAATTTAAATAAGCAATTTTATTTTGATTTAGTAATCGTCATATTAGTATTTGGTTTTTTAGTTGGTAATTTACTTTGGAATCATATTTCTTGGTCAATGGCATTATTTAATTCAATAGCTGTTGGTATTGTTTGGGTCTTGTTATATAAATTTGCAGAGAAAATTAATCGTAATCGTAATCGATATATTCCAAGTTGGTTGAGGAGGTTTCGGTTTCTTTTCTTTTTACTAATTATGAAGTATGTTAATAGCAATTTTTCTAATATAGAATCTCTTTGGATTTCGGTTTTTGCATTTTTTATATTAATCATTATTTTTCCTGAAAAACCTGAGGTGAGAAATTCTTATTAAGCTAACACAATGCGTTAGTTCAATAACAATCGGCTGCTTCGGCGGTCGTTTTTTTATTCAACAAAATGGCAGTTTGGTTATATAAGAATTTCTTAAAATTCTATGTAAAAAGGCAC
>NZ_NTZO01000476.1 GCF_002559405.1 Bacillus sp. AFS001701
AATTTCGATTAAAGATTTTAATATTTTTAACAATTGTTGTATGCATTTTATACTTTGCTTCTCCAACTATTAAATTCATTTGGTTAATGAATTTTGCATTTTTTGAAAAATCTACTATTTTTAGATTAATAAGTATAATGTTCTCGATAACGGCTATAGGTGTATCGATTATTATTTTCCTAGAAAATAGAAATCCTGCTAGAACTTTAACATGGATCATTCTTTTAGCTATTTTCCCGTTATTCGGTTTTGTTTTTTATTTAATTTTTGGACAAAATTACAAAAAGAAAATGGTCTATCGAAAAAAAGCAATTAATGATCAAAATGCAAATGGTTTAATTAGTGAATCAGAAGATATAGAAGTGAAAGAATTTATAGCGCAAAATCAAAGATTAGAGTATCTAATAAATATCGCAGCTAAACAGAGTAATACACCAGTCACGATGAATACTTTTACAAAAGTTCTTACAAACGGAAGTGAAACCTTTCCAAAAATAATTGAGGAACTAAAAAAAGCAAAGCATCATATTCATATCGAATTCTATATCGTAAGAAATGATGAGATTGGTAATCAACTAAAAGATATTCTAATTGAAAAGGCACTAAATGGTGTAAAGGTACGATTTCTCTATGACGCTGTAGGTAGTTGGAAATTATCAAGAAATTTTGTAAAAGACTTACGAAAAGCTGGTGTAGAAATACTACCGTTTTCTCCAGTTAAAATTCCAGTTTTAAACGATACGATAAATTACCGAAACCATCGGAAAATTATCGTCATAGATTCGAATGTAGGATTTGTTGGCGGCTTAAATATTGGAGATGAGTATTTAGGTAAAGACCATTATTTTGGAAAGTGGCGAGATACCCATCTATACCTTAATGGAGAAGGTGTACGAACACTACAATTCATATTCTTGCAAGATTGGTATTATATGACGAATGAGCTAATTGATGACAAAGAGTACTTTGACATTAATGCTAGTAGTTATTCTTCAAAAGGAGCAATTCAACTTGTTTCTGGTGGTCCAGACCGAAAGCATGAAGTGATAAAAGAGTTATTTTTTGCGATGATTACAAGTGCTAGGAAAAGTATCTACATTGCTTCACCATATTTTGTTCCTGATGAAGATATTTTAACTGCTCTTAAAGTTGCAGCAAATGGTGGAGTCAAAGTAAAAATTCTAATGCCTGATCGTCCCGATAAAAAAATCGTATTTTATGCCTCGCGTTCATATTTTCCAGAGTTATTAGAAGCTGGAGTCGAAATCTATGAATATAGACAAGGATTCTTACACAGTAAAATATTAATTGTAGATGATGAAATCGCATCTGTTGGAACGGCAAATATGGATATGAGAAGTTTCCGTTTAAACTTTGAAGTCACTGCATTTTTATATTTAGAGGAAAGTATTAATCACTTAGTTAATGATTTTAATAATGATATTCATGATTCTGAAGCAATTATTTTTAATGATTTTAAAAAGAGACCTATTTATAAAAGGATATTTGAATCATTATCAAGATTAATGGCACCACTTTTATAATGAGTTCTATCGTATTGATAGAACATTGATAGAACATTTTTAATAATATTTCATAGTCACCTACCAAATAGAAAAATTAATTTGGTAGGTTTTTTATTTGAAAAATCGTTTTTAATTTTTTTGAAGGAAAATACGAAAGGTATAGTGAAGTAATTTGGAAAGGAGGTAGTAAAGATGATCGTCGCATTAAATACAAAACGGCATACTATTAATTTATTTGAAGTTAAAACGACAGAGGAATTATTAAGATTAAAGCAAAACGGACCATACTTTTGCCCGATTTGTAAAAAGGAAGTGAGGCTCAAAATTGGAGTAAAGCGGGTAACTCATTTTGCTCATTTAGATTTGACTGAATGTGAAAATGAGAAGAAAGAGGGTATTGAGCATTATAAAGGGAAGTTTGCTTTGTACAAATTTTTTAAAAAGTTTAATGTAAATGTTGAGGTTGAAAAATATATACCTGAATTAAATCAAAGACCTGATTTATTTATTAAATTAAATACTCTTCAAATGTGTGTTGAATATCAATGTTCGGTTATTCCTTTAGAAATAATGATAAGGAGGACAAACTCTTTTAAAGATAGTGGAATGAAAGTTTTGTGGATCCTAAATGACAAACTATTAAATCAAAAAAGATGGTCATCTTTCTACATTAATTCCCTCTCTATTTATTCACTTGTTAGAATTAACGTTTTTTCACTTCTCTTCTATAATCCTACATTACAATCATTTACAGTGCTTTCCTCATTAATAGCATTTTCTCCAGTTCAATATATTGGTCAAAAGGACGTATTTCCAATAAATAAATTCAGTCTTAAGGTATTTTTATCTCCAAATAGAATTGATAAAAATGTATTTGTAGCTAAATGGAATCGTTTAAAAAAGGATTTTAGACTATATCAACATTTGCATACTAAAGGTAATTTAATGGTTTTTAAACAGTATTTATATAATGCAAATATTAATTATTTTCCGGCAGTAATTGGAGTTCCTTTAGAAAGTAACTGCATAATTAAAGAACATTGTATCTTTTGGCAAGGGCTAATCTATTTTAAATTTTTTCATGAAGTAGAAATTGGACAACTGATCTTTATCGATAAAATAATTCAGTCTGTAAAAATGGAAGTACAGAATGGTAAATGGAGAGTTAATCAATTTCAAGATAATGATATTGATAATTTGGAGAAATGTGTAGAAAAGTATATTGACTTTTTAGTAAAAATTAGAATCGTAAAACGTGTTAAAAATGGTAAAATAATGAAGATAGCTAATGCTATTATTCCATTATCATTCCAACAAGCATTGGATGAAGACTGTCTGAGCACTAATACAGCATTTGATTTGTTGTTTAATGCAAGAACTGATTCAAATGATTATTAATATCAGACACCGGAATGTTATTAATACTAATAATAATTTTAGGGGGATCAGACATGCTAGAACAAAAAGCTGTTAAAAAGTTACCAACTAGAAGTGAAGTTCAAGAAGAATTAACTTGGAAGTTGGAAGATATTTATGAAACAGATGCAAAATGGGAAGCAGAGTATAAAAAGGTACTTGAATTAATCCCATCGTTTTCAGAGTTTAAAGGTAAATTAGGTGAGTCATCTCAAACACTTTTAAATGCATTGAAAAAACAAGATGAAATTTCGTTTTTATTAGGTAAATTGTATACATACTCTCATATGCGTTACGATCAAGATACAACAAATTCTACATATCAAGCTTTAGATGATCGTGCGAAAAATCTATACACTAAAGCAGGAAGTGCAATGTCATACTTCGTACCTGAATTATTAACAATTTCAGAAGATACATTGAAAAAATTTATTGAAGAAAATAATGAACTGAAATTGTACGAGCACTCTTTAGAAGAAATTTTAAAGCAAAAACCACATGTTCTTTCAGCGGCTGAAGAGGAAATTATGGCACAAGCTTCTGAAGTGTTATCTTCTTCTAGTAATACGTTTGGAATGTTAAATAATGCGGATTTAAAATTTCCGACGATTGAAGACGAGAATGGTGAAGAAGTAGAAATCACACATGGTCGTTATATTCACTATTTAGAAAGTGCAGATCGTCGCGTTCGAAAAGATGCTTTTGAAGCAGTTTATCATACGTATGATGCGTATAAAAACACTTTTGCAAGTACGTTAAGTGGTGCTGTAAAAAAAGATAATTTCAAAGCAAAAGTTAGAAAATATGATAATGCTCGTCATGCAGCATTAAGTAATAACGAAATTCCTGAAATTGTTTATGATCAATTAGTTTCTACTGTAAATGATAATTTAAATTTATTACATCGTTATATTGCT
>NZ_NTZO01000025.1 GCF_002559405.1 Bacillus sp. AFS001701
CTTTTAAAGATAAAATAATTTGAAAAGTTTGTCAATTGTGATTTTACAGAAAAATTTTCCAGTTTTATGTTCGAATGCACTTATCTATATTTGTCTATCCATTGGAAAAATTGAGTTATTGACATTAAATTCTGACAAATCTATAATTCAAGTTGAAAAACATGTTTTTTATATGAAACACAATGTTTTTGAAGCATTATGTGATATTCAGGTTTGTAGATTTTGTGTAAAAAAATAGAGTGGAGGTACTGTGGATGCCAATTAGTCATTTAAAAGAGTTATCGATTCATTTTCAAGAATCTGGTGAAGGACAAGCCCTTGTAATTCTACATGGTTTAGGAAACAATTCTCAGTCATGGAAGCAACAATTAGATGAATTGAAGGATCATTATAGAGTAATCGTTTGGGATGCTCCAGGTTATGGTGGAAGTTCTGATCTAAAAGAGGAGTTCCATGAATTTTCCGAGTTTGCTAATGTTCTTAAAGAGTTTTTGGATAGTCTAGGGTTAGATTCTATCTATTTGCTGGGTCATTCAATGGGATCGGCAATTGCAATTGATTTTACGAATCGTTTTCCACATATAGTCGATGCGTTAATTATTTCAGATGCAACACGTGGAGCAGCTGGGTTAAGTAGAGAAGAAAACGAGAAAAAACTTCAAAATAGATTAAACTCTATTGAAAATCTACATCCTTCTGAACTAGCAAGAAAAAGAGTAAAAGCATTACTTGCACCAAATGCATCACCTGAGGTTATAAAAGAGGCAGAACGTATAATGTCACAAGTTCGTCTATCTGGTTACCGTTCTGTTTCCTACTCATTATCGAACTTAAACCAAATGGAGATTCTGTCTTCAATATCTGTTCCAACACTTGTTATGTGTGGGGAGTTAGACCAAGTAACTCCAGTAAGTGAATCACAAATATTTCACGAGTTGATTCCAAATTCAGAATTTGTTATCGTTCCAAATACAGGACATTTATGCTATCAAGAAGATCCTAAACTATTTAATCAATCCGTGTTAAACTTTTTAAAGAAACAACCGATAAGTCAAAAGTAGAATTGAATCTATTGTATTAGGAGAGGTTTGCTCGATGGATAATGTAGAAAAAGAAAAATATAGCGCTAATTCTTTAGTTAGAGGATTAGAAATTATTAAGCTTTTTAATGAGGAACATCCTAGTTTGTCACTTTCAGAGATTGCAAAAAAGTTAGGGGTAAGCAGAACAGTACCTTATCGATTACTTTATACTCTGCAGTCGATTGGTTACTTAACACAGGATGAAAATACGAAACAATATTCGTTAACTCCTAAAGTTCTTGAATTAGGTTTTAGTTATATAAATAGCTTGAAAATACCTGAAATTGCACAACCTTATATGGAATCATTACGTGATGAAATAGGTGCTTCTTGTCATTTGTCAATTTTAGATGGACATGAAGTAGTTTATGTTGGGAGTGCACCAGTTAGAGGGGTATCGGCAGTCAATGTCAATATTGGTTTAAGACTACCAGCTCATGCAACTGCAAATGGAAAGCTACTTCTTGCATACGAGCCAAAGGAAAGTCTTATGCAACTATTCCAAGTTACAAATTTAACACCTTATACAGATAAAACGTTAACGACGCCTGGAGAGTTTATGGATCAATTAGATAAAATACGCCAAAATGGCTATTCAATGACTAGTGGAGAATTTCACCAAGGTATTCATTCAATCGCTGCACCTATTTACGGTAGAACAGGAAAAGTATTGGCAGCACTGAATATCGTAGCGACTGAATTATCTTATCAGGAAGATTTCATGAATAAAGTTGCATTGCCTAAACTTCTAGATGTCTCTGTTTTACTATCAAACTATATGGGTTACAATGGCAGAGTTTCAAATCAGGTAAAATAGTTAAAGTTAAAAATATGGGTTCCCAAACTAAGGGAATCCATATTTTTTTTGCAAAAAAAACAAGTTATAAACCTTGAAAATACAGTGTTTTTTTATATTTAACTCTTGTGACATATCAAAATTTTCTAAAAACTATGTTGACACAAAGAATAATTCATCCTAGAATTATTTTATAGATAAAACATTGTTTTGTATATAAAACATAGCAAGTGCTCGATACAAAACATTTTGTTTAAAAAGAACAACAATACAGGGAGGATTTTAAAAATGACAAATGAAACTTTTTCAGTTAAAGAATTTGAAAAAAAATACGTGGCTCGCTTAGAAGACCGTACGCTAGATTGGAATGTTTTAAAGTTTCAAGAGGAAATTGATCCGAGATATAAGCGTGCTCAAATGCGTTATATTGGACGTGGTGCGACAGCGAATAATGATTCAAATGTAATTACAGCAGAACATTTTACATTAAGTACAATGGTTCTACCTCCTGGCTGTATCGGACCTTTACATCTACACGATGATGTAGAAGAAGTATTTTTTATTCTTGAGGGAGAAGTTACTGCTTTAATTCAAGAAGTTGGTAAAGATGAAGTACATGAAATTAAATTAAAAGCTAGAGATTGTATCAGTTCTCCTCCTGGTGTTCATCGAGGAATTAGAAATGATGGAGATACTGAAGCGCGTATGTTAGTTATGCTTGGCGCAGTGAAACCAAACCTTCCAACCTATCCAGAAGGTAGCGCGCTTGAAGAACTTCGTAAACAACGTGCTAAAGAAAGAGAAGCGATCATCAAAGGTTAATTAAAAAAATTGAAAAAGGGTCAGCTGCATTTTGAAATAAATTGCAGCTGCCTTTTTCAATAGAGTTAATAAAAGAAAGCGCTTTATATAAATAAATGGGAGGGATTGTTGGTGCTAGGAATTACTCATTTAAGACATATAAGTTTGATCACACCAAACTTTGAGGAACAAGTGAACTTTTACGAAAAAGTTTGGGGTTTAGATCGTGTAAATGCTTCGGATGACAAGATTGCTTATTTTCGAGGGGCAGGACCTGAGCATCATATACTAAGCCTTCGAAAAGGTGATAAATGCGGTTTGCATCATATCGCATTTGGAATGGTCGATAAAAATGCAGTTGATCGTGCAGCGGAAATTTTACATTCAAAAGGTGTACATATTGTTGAAGAGCCCGGTTATTTGGATGAAGCTGGTGGAGGATATGGACTTCGATTTGTTGATCCAGAAAACCGTGTAATTGAACTTTCCGCTTGGGTAGAGGTTCAAACATCGATTTGGACTAATAAAAACGTTGATCCCGTGAAATTAAACCATGTAGTTATGAACACAACAGATTTAGATATGATTGTGGAGTTTTATACTGATGTGCTTGGATTCAAAGTGACGGATTGGAGTGAGCACCAAATGTCCTTCTTAAGGTGTAATCGAAAACATCACTCGATTGCATTTAACCAAGATGCACACGCTTCAGTTAATCATATTGCTTACGAAGTTGATTCGGTGGATGAACTGATGCGAGGCATTAGTAATGTTAGGAAAGCCGGATTAAGTGAGTTATGGGGTCCAGGTCGACATGGTCCTGGTAATAATATCTTTTGTTATTTTCAAGATCTCGGTGGATTTGTCATGGAATATACATGTTATCTTGAAACAATTGAAGATGAGGCTGAGTGGAGAGCGCGAGTTTGGAAACGCGTGCCACATCTAATGGATCAATGGGGAATTGCTGGTCCACCAAAACCAGAAGCTCGTAAAGCGATGGGCGGAGAGCCAGATAATGGCTGGGTAGATACAACAGTTATAGTACGATAAAAAGTTTAAATAAAAATGCTATAGGGAATACGAACCATGAAAACTTTAATAAGGGGTGACGGAATGGATCTTGGGTTAAAGGGAAAAGTTGCAGTAATTATGGGTGGCACCTCTGGTGTTGGACTGAAGACAGCTGAATTATTTTTAGGTGAAGGTGCTAAAGTAGCAATTTGTGGAAGAAGCAAAGAGCGCGCAGATAAAGCATTAAAGCATTTACTCACATATGGCAAAAGCGAAGATCTATTTGCTGCGACGTGTGATGTTACATCAAAAGGGGAAGTTAATTCGTTTATTCAACAAACAGCAGAAAAGTTTGGTGGAATTGATACGTTAGTGAATGCAGCTGGTCAAAGTGTTATGGGGCATTTTTTCGATATTACTGATGAACAGTGGCAGGAACAAATTCAATTAAAGTATTTCGCAATTATTTATGCAGTTCGTGCAACTCATCCTTATTTAGTGAAAAGAGGAGGTGGCCGAATTATTAATATAAATGCAACTCTAGCAAAAGAGCCTGAGCGTCATATGGTAGCAACCGCAGCAACCCGCGCAGGACTTTTAAATTTAAGTAAAACATTGTCTCAAGAATTAGCATCTGACAATATTTTAGTCAATTCAGTTAGTCTTGGATTAATTCGGACAGATCAATGGGAACGTAGAAGGATGAAGAATGCTCCTGATATGGATCCCGAGGAATATTATAAAGATCTTGCGATAAAAAGAAATATTCCACTAGGTCGTATAGGTGAAGCGGAAGAAGTTGCTAGTGTAATTGTTTTTCTTGCTTCAGACAAAGCGAGTTATGTAGCTGGTTCTACAATTGAAACTGCAGGTGCAATCGGGAAAGCACTTTAAATAAATTATTAGACAAAGGTAGGATACTAAGATGAAAAATCAAGAAGAAATCGTATTTACTACTGCGGATGCCGTCGTAAAAGAGTTAGTTCAAGCAGGTGTAGAAGTCGCTTTTGGAATCGTAAGTATTCACAATATGCCCATCTATGACGCGATTCTAAGGGATGGAAGTATCAAGCTGATCTGTTCACGAGGCGAAAGTGGAGCAGTAAATATGGCAGATGGCTATGCACGTGCGACAGGAAAATTAGGTGTAGTTATTACTAGTACAGGAACAGGAGCTGGAAACGCTGCTGGTTCATTAGTAGAAGCATGGGCAGCTGGGGTACCACTACTTCATCTGACTGGAGAAGTAGCATCACCTTATCTTGGTACAGGTAAAGGGTACATACATGAATGTAAAGACCAGCTGTCAATGATGAGCGGTGCTTGTAAAAATGCTGTAAGGCTTAGACGACCAGAACAAACAGCTGGTGTAGTAAGAAAAGCAATTGAAGAAGCATTAACTGCTCCAACAGGACCAGTTAGCTTAGAAATTCCAATCGACTTTCAATCAGCAATTATCGAGGACGTTTCAATCGATAAAGTACAGGTAGATGTTTTTAAACCGCAACTAACTACCGTTATACCAGAAATCGCAATTTCAAAAATTTCAGAAGCATGTCGTCCAGTTATTTGGGCAGGTGGCGGTGTTATTTCTGCCAATGCCTCAAAAGAGTTAACAAATTTAGCGGAAATTCTTGGAGCTGCTGTCATTACAAGTCAATCTGGAAAAGGTTCAATACCAGAGGATCATGAGCAATGTATAGGGCATTTTGCAGCCAATGAGTCGACAAAAGAGTTTTTGAGAAATGCAGATTTATTGATTAGCGTAGGTGTACGTTTCAGAGGAAATGAAACTTCTAACTGGAAAGTCCCTGTCCCAGAAGAACATATTTCGATTGATGCAGATTTTAATGCAATTAATCGAAATTATAAAGCAACAGTTGGGTTAGTCGGAGATGCAAAAGATATTTTATCGGCTTTAATAAATAAAATCGATGAAAAGTCTATTTCGGTTTTACCTTCTTATATAGAAGAAGTACGTTCACTAAGAAATGAAGTGCGGGGACAACTTCGTAAAACACTTGGTCCGTTTGAACAGTTTGTAGATGGTATGAGAGAGATTTTACCGAGAGATACGATTTTAGTTCGAGATGTGACAGTACAAGCAAATGTATGGGGAAGTAGAATATTCGATATTTATGAACCGAGAACATCTATTCACGCATCCGGTGGCGGAATCGGTCAAGGTCTTCCTACAGCTATAGGAGCTCAATTGGGTTGTCCTCATCAAACGGTCGTATTAATGGCTGGAGATGGTGGGTTTATGGTTAATGTAGGTGAAATGGTGACTGCAGCTGAAGAAAATCTTCCTATTATTGTTGTGTTATTTGACGATTCTGGCTATGGGGTTCTTCGTAATATTCAGGAAGCGGCATACGGTCGCCAAGTAGCAGTGAATTTATTAAGTCCTGATTTTGTAAAACTAGCTGAGTCAATGCATTTTGAGGCAGCACGTATTGGATCAGGAGACGAATTTGTTAATGAACTAAAGAAGGCAAGTGAAAGAAGAAAGCCAACAATGATCGTTGTAGATATGGAAGCAGTTGGACCTATGGCAAAACCTTTTGGTGGACCTCCAGGAGCAGCTGAAAGCTTTAAGCCAAAAAAATTATAAAGGAGATTCAATATGATTTCGACATATCCAGTTGTATCAGGGAGATATCTCATAAATGGTGAATGGAAAGAAAGTAAGGAAACATCAAATATTATTAATCCTGCAAATAAGTCGGAAGTAATTGGTAAAGTTGCATTATGTACTGAGGAAATCGTAAACGAAGCAATTAATGCAGCATCGAATGCATTTAAACTTTGGTCACAAAGTGAGATTCAGGACCGTGTAGAAAGAATGAAAGCGGCAGCGCAGGAACTTTCTAAAATCATTGAAGAAAATGTTTCATTATTTGTTCGTGAAAATGGAAAAACACTAGTAGAAGCTAAAAAAGACTTATTACGCTGTGTTGAAGTAATGAATGGTGGAGCGGATGAACTACTTAAATGGTGGAGTCCAGAAATACTTCCAGGAAATCAAAAAGTTCAAGTAAGAAGAAGAGCTAGAGGGGTTACTGCAGTAATTACTCCTTGGAACTCTCCTATGATTTTAACATTTAAACGAGTAATTCCTGCTATTTTAGCAGGTAATACAGTTGTCGTGAAACCTGCGACAAATTGTCCGCTTACCATTATGGCTTGTTTAAAAGTGGTGGCTGAACATTTTCCGCCTGGTGTAATTAATATTGTAACAGGTTCAGGAAAAATGATTGGTGACAAGCTTTGTTCCGTTTCACGAGTTCGTACGATTGCTTTTGTCGGAAGTACACAAACAGGTAAAGATATTATGAAAAAGTCCTCTGGAAATCTTCAAAAAGTATATATGGAGCTTGGTGGGAATGACCCAGCGATTATTTTAGAAGATGCAAACTTAGATGAAGAAGCTATTAAACGATTAAGAATGAGTATTTTAAAAGCGGCTGGCCAAGTATGTTCGGCAATTAAGCGTATATATGTACAAGAATCTAGATATGTTGAATTAGTAAAAAAACTGAAAAAAGAATTTGACCGTATTGTTGTAGGTGATGGTATTCAACCTGATGTGACTATGGGCCCATTAAATAATAAAGCTCAGTATGACTATGTTAATGGATTGATCGAGCGTACTGAAAAAGCAGGTGCAAATGTAATAACAGCTGGAATTCAACTGAATCCTGAAAAGTGGGATCAAGGATACTACATCTTACCAACAATCGTAACAGGTGTTGATCAGCAAAGTGAGATCGTTCGTGCAGAACAATTCGGACCAGTAATTCCTATTCTACCTTTTTCAACTATTGACGAAGTGATCAAACTAGCAAATGATAGTGAATTTGGTTTAAGAGCTTCTGTTTGGACTGAAAATGAAGAATTGGCAGTTGAAATGGCAGATCGATTAGAGGCAGGCGCAGTTTTTCATAATAATCATACCATCTTTAATGATTTAGCATTAGATTTCCCAGGGTTAAAAGAGAGTGGTGTTTCAAGGGAAACGAGACACTGTGGATTGGAATTCTTTGCAGATTCATACGGATTTGCAAATTAAGGATGGTGAATAGGCATGAAACTAGGTCTAATCGGCTGTGGGAATATTGGCCAGTTCCTTCTTCAAGCAATTAATAAAGATGGAATGTTAGCAGGTGGAAAGATTGTTTCAATTTATACGCGTTGCGAAGAGTCAGGCGTTCAACTTGCTAAAGAATTTGAAACGGAAGCTTATCAAAGTGTAGAGGCGCTACTTCTTTCAGATGTAGATTTGGTCATTGAAGCTGCTACAGTTGAAGCTGCAAAGGAGTACGCTATAAAAGTTCTTGAAGGTGGGAAAGACTTATTGTTAAGTAGCATTGGAGTCATGGCTGATTTCACTTTTGAAGAAGAAATTCGAGAGGTTTGTACAACAAAAGATGTAAATGTTTTCTTACCTTCAGGAGCAATCGGTGGATTGGATATTTTAAAGTCAGCAAAAGCTGTGGGTGGTCTAGAGGCTGTTTCAATTACAACTAGAAAACCACCTGGAGCATTATCAAAAGAAGTGCTAGATAAAGAAACGATATTGTTTGAAGGCTCTGCAGCTGAAGCAATTAAGCTATACCCAAGAAATATTAATGTGGCAATTGTATTATCCTTAGCTGGACTTGGTGCTAACAATACAAAAGTGAAAATTATTGCTGATCCAATTGTGATAAAAAATAGTCATTTAATTGAAGCATCTGGTGCGTTTGGAAAACTTAAACTTGAAATCGAAAATGATCCAATGCCAAATAATCCTAAAACAAGTTATTTAGCAGCATTAAGTGTTTTGGCAACGTTACAAAACAAGGATAAGTATGTACAAGTTGGGTAGATAGTCAAAATAGGAAGGGAGAGTGCTGTGCATGATTAAAACAGAAAAAACTTTAGATGAATTATTAAAAGAGCAACTAGTAAATTACTTAAACGAAACCGTCAAACCAGATGAAGGAGTCATTCCTGCATATCTTCTAGGTGATAAAGCCGTTTACGAATTAGAACATGAAAAAGTATTTTTAAAAACATGGGTTTTTCTTGGGCATGAATCCGAAATTCCTAATCCAGGGGACTTTATGACTCGCGAGCTTGCAGGATATTCAATCATTATCTCACGTGAAAGTATGGGAGAAATCAATGCATTTTACAATATGTGTACACACCGTGGTATGAAGCTGTGCCGTGCTGATAAAGGAAACAAGACTTTATTTACATGTCCATATCACGGATTTAACTTTAAAAACACAGGTGAACTTGTTGGAGTACCGCTTCAAAAAGATATTTATGGCGAGAGACTTGACCGATCAAAAATGGGTCTTCACCAAGTGAAACTAGAATCATTTAAAGGACTTTTATTTGGAAACTGGGACGAAAATGCAGAACCTCTTGAAGAGTTTCTCGGCGATTTTAAGTGGTATTTAGATATCGTAGTAGGACGTGCTGAGATGGAAGTAATTGGAGCCCCGCAACGATTTATTGTTAAATCAAACTGGAAGGTCGGTTCTGATAACTTTGTAGGTGATTCATACCACACGATGGTTACTCACGGTTCAATTGCAAAATTAGGCATGGTCCCAAATGCAACATACTCGAAGCGCGGTTTTCAAATACATACTGAAAACGGACACGGATTAAACCTTGGAACACCAAACCCAGACTTTGCTTTTCCTGAAGAATTGAAGGATGAGTATAAAAGTAACTTGTCAGAAGAACAATATGAAGTTCTATCAAACTTAAAAAATATGATTGGCAATGCTTTTCCGAATATGTCATTTTTAATATCTCACACAAAAGTTAAAGGCGAATTAATTTCGAATACTTCAATTAGAATGTGGAGACCAATTAGTCACAATAAAATGGAAGTAATTGCATGGTTGTTAGTAGAAAAAAATGCTTCTCAGGAATGGAAAAACCGATCAAGAGATTCCTTTATCTTAACGTTTAGTCCATCTGGTATTTTTGAACAAGATGATACTGAAGTATTCACAGACATAACGGAAGCAGCTCAAGGTCCAATGCCATTTCAAAAGAATTTAACTTACAACTATACAATGGGACTACATCGTGAACCTGTCGATTTTATCGGACCTGGGGTAGCCTATGATGATAAATTTACAGAAGCGAGCCAACGTAATTTTTATCAGTATTGGCTTGAATTAATGACAAAGTAACAAAGGGGGGAGGAAGAAAAATGAATGTTGAAAAATTATTAACGAAATTAGAATTTGAACAGTGGTTAATAGATGAAGCAAAATTACTTGATGATATTGAATTTGATGATTGGTTTAGTTTAATGCATTCGAATTTAATCTATCAAATGCCTGTGCGCGTAAATAAAGAAGGAACAGAGCGCCCAGACTATTCTACCGAGATGTTTACTTTTAATGATGATATAGAATTATTAAAGCTTCGGGTAGATCGATTGAAAACTGACTATGCTTGGGCTGAAATTCCCCCTTCAAGAACCCGCCGTTTTGTAAGCAATGTTAGCGTAAAAGAGCTAGTTAAAGAAGAGAAGGCAGTAGTTAATAGTTACTTACTGATTTACCGTAGCCGCAGCACAGATATTCACCATGATCTAATTTCTGGAGAACGTCATGATGAGTTTACATATGAAGATGGGAAGTGGAAGCTTTCCAAGAGGGTATTTATTGTAGATCAAACTACAATTAATACTAGAAATCTTGCAATCTTTGTTTAATAGAAGAAAAAGGAGGCTAAGTAATGTTATTAAAAGATAAGGTAGTGTTAATTACAGGAGGCGCTTCTGGTATAGGAGCAGCCGTTACAAGACGATTCATTCAAGAAGGAGCAAAGGTAAGTATTATCGGTCGCTCACTTGAAACACTAGAGCAAATGAAAGAAGAATTTAATGACAATCTCCTTATTATTCAAGGTGACGTAAGCAAATATGAAGACAATGAGCGAGCTGTAAAAGCGACTGTTGAACAGTTTGGTAAACTAGATGTATTTATTGCAAATGCAGGCGTTTTCGATGGTTTTGCAAAATTCGCTGATGTGACACCAGAGGCCCTATCAGATGCATATGATTACCTTTTAAATATAAACGTAAAAGGATCTTTTTTTGGTGCAAAAGCAGCTTTAGAGGAATTACAAAAAACAAATGGTAATATTATTTTTACAGTATCTGGTGCAAGCTTCTACCCAGACGGTGGTGGAGTTTGGTACACGGCTAGTAAGCATGCTCAAATCGGATTAATGCGTCAACTTGCTTTTGAACTAGCACCAAATATACGAGTAAATGCAGTAGCGCCAGGAGGGACTTTAACAGCACTAACTGTCATCCCACCTTTACGTACTTTTACTAAATCTGTGGATAATGATACAAAAGCAAGCAATATAAAAAGAAGAAATCCACTTCAACTAGCACAAATGCCTGAAGATCATGTTGCAGCATATGTACTTTTAGCATCTGACCAGTCACGTGCAATCACTGGTGAAGTCATTTCTAGTGACGGTGGATTATCGGTTCGAGGACTTGGTTAAGAAAGAGGAAATTTTTTGATAAAGATAGGGTGTCCCAAAGGAAACTTATTAGGGATGTCCTATTTTTTGTTTTCGTAAATAAACAATGTAATTAAAAAAAGTAGATACGAATAAAGTCTAAGCTACAAATATAAGGTCTTAAAAAATCGCAAGTAAGAATCCTAGCTGTGCAAATAGACAGTGAACTGCAAATAAAATACGAAAATCGCAATTATTTTTTTGCAAAACTGCAATTAAAACTTTAGGAATCGCAAATTAGATAAAAAAATACCCATACAAGTTAAGGTATTAAAACCCGAATTTTGCACTAAAATAGATACTTTCAAATGCAAAGTTAGCAAAATTGATCCAATGCTTTCTATATCAAATAAAATTAGGAAAGTTACCCCCACTACATACATTAATGAAAAGAGCCTAAAAAATTTTCCTTAGGTCCGCACTAAAGAGAAATTTAATAGGCTCATTTATTTGAAAAAATAGTAAATATTACTGTCCGAAATTAATTAAAACCAAGAACGTCTTCTACTGCTTCTTATCATATTCCACATTTCTCTTTGGTGATCAGGATCTTGTGGGTTTACGTCACAATTCATTAACCATTGAGCTGCGTTTTCACGTTGTTCCGCAGTTATTGATACACTACAACAATCCGATAGTCTGTCAATCATATGACATGCACCTTCTCGGCTTTTTAAATCATTTTTACGATAGGATCGAAGAATACTATAAATGCGTGGAAACTTGCGAGGATCACAAATTTTACCACAAAATTCTCTCATTAAGCTTGGGTCAAGATTTCCCATAAAGCCACTCCTTTATTGTTTAAACCATTAACTAAAATGACATACACACAAATGTTTTTTCAACAATGTAGTATATGCCGTCAAAGTAAATAAGGACAAGGCGGTTAACTAGAAATCGCAAATTAGTCACTTGTCTCATATTTTTTTAGATAATGACTTAAAGTCAATAAGGGCCAAATAGACCGATAGCTATGGTAATTTATATAAAAATGACCTGGTAAACCGCCACCTGTTGGATAGGTCAATCGCTTATCATGGACCTTTAACCAGTTTAAAATGTTTTCTATTCCATCCTCAATTTCACTAGTAGGATAATCGTTGATCGAAATGAGCGTATCCACAACCCATGATGTATGAACAATTGTGGAATAGGACAGTGGGATATACTTTCTTTCTATGTCACTTTTACAAGACTCACCCCAACCACCATCCTCGTTTTTTATATTGAGTAGCCAGTTGTTAGCTTTTTGAATGCTAGGGTGACTTGAAGGGATACCGACCGATTTCATACCAGTAATTGCGGCCCATGTTCCATAAATATATGAAATTCCCCAACGACCGTACCAAGAACCATCTTCGTGTTGATGATGGATTAACCAATTAACCCCATCTTCAATTCTTGGATGAACCATATTTAATTTTAATTTGGATCCTAGAAATTCGATTGTTCGACCGGTTAAATCTGCTGTAGATGGATCAACTGCAGTATCAACAAAATTTTGGATGGGGAAGATGAGTTTTAAGTACTTGCTACTGTTTTTTTCAAATGAGGCCCATCCACCGTCCTTATTTTGCATATCAAATAACCATTTCACGCCAGCGTTCCAAGATTTTCTATAATCGTCTTCTATTAAAGAGATATCAGTTGTTGCTCTTAAGACTGCTTGTGTATCATCTACATCAGGATTTTGAGTATTGCTGACTGAAAACCCCCATCCACCTAAACGAATCCTATGGTCATTCTCAACTAGTGTATGTTGGAGAGAGACTAAGAAGTTAGAAGCAGACTTTATTGCATCATCATTTATTGGCACACCTGCTTCCTGCAATGCGTAACTAGTAAGTGCTGTATCCCATATTGTCGAAGGGGAATTTTGGATATGAAGGGAATCTTCCAATTCAAATAGGAAAGATTTTATACCTAAAACAGCATTTTGAATGACAGGAGAAGTAACTTGATAGCCTAATGAAAGAAGTGCATAAATTCCAATAAAAGTAGCGCTGGCATAACTAGATAAAGTTCCATCCCTTTCAATATTTTGAAAAATATATTGCTCGGCCTTCTTAACAGCCATTTTGGATAATGATTTAATGAAAGGCATTTTAAAATTGAATTTCCGCTTTTTGCTTATCTCTTTAAATTTATTGCTTGTAAACAAATGTTGTATTGTAGGCGTCCATTTATTTTTAATCGTAAATCTTTTATGTCCTAATATTAAAAGTGGAGCAAAGTGGAATCGAACATAAGAACTAAATTTATAGAAGGACAAAGGAAAGAATTTTGGTGAATTCATTAAAAGGAGAGGGACTGGAAAAAGTCTAGGCCATGGATACAATTCATGTAATGCAAGCATAAATTTTGTGGAGACATGTACACTCTCTAATCCCCCGTTTTGACGAATGAACGCTTCTGCTTTCTTCATTTTTTCATCAGTAGTTTCTATATAACCCGAGAACAGTAATGCAGTGTAAGCCTCTACAGTTACCGATAAATTTCCTAAGTCATCATCAAAAAGCTTCCAGGCCCCACTGACATCTTGCTTTATTAATAAACGATTTACCAGCTTCTTAATTAGTTCTTCATCATGACATTCAATCGTTCTTAAAATAATAATCATATAGGCATCTGTCATAGGACCGCTTTCGAAACAATATCTCCATGATCCATCATCACTTTGATCCAATTTAATTTTATCTATTAGACTATCTATTTCAGCTCTAACTTTCTCTGATAAATCCATTTTTAATCTTCACCACCAACTGATTGCGATACATATTTTTTATATAGATATGTATCTGGCCATCAATTGGGGCGGGCAACTATCTGTACAAATCTTATGTTTAAAAGTTAAGACAGCTAATTAAATTTTTAAATACAGAGGTTAAGTGTAAAAAAATAAAAAGGAAGTATCTCAGAAAGCAAGAATACTAAAAAATACCCTCTATTTAAATTCCAATATTTAGTAGTGTGGCTTTTTTCGTTTTATATAAGGAAGGGTGGGGATGAAAAATGGAAAGAGATTATTTAATTAAACCATTACTTGGCCAGCATTACCCTATGATTTCTCATGGAAAGGGTGTGTACCTATTTGATAAAGATGGTAATCGGTACATTGATGGTTCATCTGGTGCAATTACCGTAGGAATTGGTCATGGTGTTGAGGAAATTATTGATGTTATGACTGAACAGGCAAAACAAGTATCTTTCGTTTATCGTTCACAGTTTACTAGTGAACCTGCTGAGAAGCTAGCAAAGAAGCTGAGTGATATCACACAAGGTGATTTAAATTGGACGTTCTTTGTTAATAGTGGTACTGAAGCAACAGAAACTGCAATGAAACTAGCGATTCAGCATTACCAAGAAAAGGGAATGAAGGGAAAGAATAAAATTCTCTCACGTTGGATGAGCTACCATGGCATAACAATTGGAGCGCTATCTATGTCGGGTCACCCTTTAAGACGACAAAGATTTGTACCAATCTTGGAGGATTACCCTTCAGTTTCACCACCATATTGCTATCGATGTCCTTTTAACTTAGAACATCCATCTTGTGATTTAGCGTGTGCATCTGAATTAGAAACAGCTATTGATCGAATTGGCCCTGAACATATTGCAGCATTTATTGCTGAACCAATTATCGGTGCTGCTGGTGGCGCGATTGTACCATCTAAAGGTTATTACCAAAGAATTAAAGCTATTTGTGAAAAGTACGATATTTTACTGATTGCAGACGAGGTAATGACTGGCCTTGGACGTACCGGGAAAATGTTTGCAATGGAGCATTGGGGTGTTCAGCCTGATATCGTTACGCTTGGAAAAGGATTAACATCTGGCTATACACCAATGGCTGCAACAATTGCTAGCGATCGAGTTATTGAACCGATTATGCAAGGTTCAAAGCTTGTAATGAGTGGACATACGTTTAGTGCGAACCCACTATCAGCCGCTGTTTCATTAGCTGTTATTGAATATGTTGAGAAACATAATTTAGTACAAGCCGCAGGAGAAAAAGGTAATTATCTGTTGAATAAGCTTCAAGGATTAAAAGAGAAATTTCCATTTATAGGAGATGTTAGAGGAAAAGGTTTGTTAATCGGGATTGAATTTATTTCTGGTATAAAATCAAGTTCCTTTATTCAAAAAGTAATGAGTAAGGGATTACTTTTATACCCTTCTGTTGCTGGAAAAAACGGAAAAGAAGATTCAGCTTTCATGATTGCACCACCTTTAACGATTACCTATGGAGAACTGGATGAATTACTTCAAATTCTTACAGAGGGTTTAAAAGAATTGGAAATGGAACAATCCCAACTAACTTATACAGCTAAGGGGGAAATCATATGAATTTAGTTGAGAATACTTATAAAAAAATAGCAACAATAGAACAAATTCTTCAATTTTTTCAAGATGGCATGACACTAATGGTTGGAGGATTTGGAGGAGTCGGTTCACCGCCAACTTTACTTCAAACATTGTTTAATAGTGGAGTTAAAGATCTTCACTTGATTTGTAATGATACTGGATTTCCGGATATTGGTATCGGAAGGATGGTAAGGAATGAAAGGATCAAGTCAATTGTGACATCTCATATAGGATCGAATCCGTTTGCAGGAAAATTAATGACAGAAGGTAAGCTCAAAGTAGAATTTTCCCCGCAAGGTACGTTAGCAGAGCGTATCCGAGCTGGAGGAATGGGGCTTGGAGGAGTTTTAGTAGATGTAGGTCTTGATAGTATGGCAGAAAACGGTAAAGAGAAAGTAACTGTAAAAGGTAAAAAATTTCTAGTTGAAGAAGCTCTTAAAGCAGAAGTCAGTATTATTTTTGCAAAGAAAGCTGATCCATTTGGAAATTTGGTTTTTGATAAGAGTGCAAGGAATATGAATCCTCATATGGCTATGGCAGGAGATATTACGATTGTAGAAGCGGAAGAAATCGTTCCACTTGGCTCGTTGAATCCAGAGGAAATCGTAACTCCAGGTGTGTTTGTTGATTACATAATTTCATCAGAAGGAGTGAACTGGAAATGGGCATGGGAATAGACTTTCGTCAAAAAATTGCAATGCGAGCTGCTAAAGAAATAAAAAACGGAATGATCGTAAACTTAGGCATTGGAATTCCATCCATTGTACCTGATTACTTACCGGAAGATGTACATGTCATGTTCCATGCGGAAAATGGCGTTATGGGAATTGGACCGAGTCCTGAAAAAGGGAAAGAAGATGAAAATTTATGTAATGCAGGTGGTTTCCCAATAACTGTTTTAAAAGGTGCTAGTTATTTTGATAGTGCTACTGCTTTTGGCATTATACGAAGAGGTTTACTAGATTTAACGGTTCTAGGGGCATTACAAGTTAGTGAAAAAGGAGATTTAGCAAACTGGATTGTACCTGGAAAGCGTGTACCAGGAATAGGCGGGGCGATGGATTTAGCTCAAAAGGCTAAAAGAGTAATAGTCGTTATGAATCACACCGATAAAGCTGGGAATCCAAAAATTGTGAAAGAATGTAGTTTGCCATTAACTTCTAAATCTTGTGTTGATTTAATCATTACGGAAATGGCTGTCATTGAAGTAGTCGGTGATACTTTAGTGCTTAAAGAACTAATGAGTCCATATACTGTAGAGGATGTAATTGAAAAAACTGGTGCAAAACTAGAAATTAGTACAGATTTAAAAATGTTTATATAGAAAAGGGTGAAGAGGATGAGTCATTACAAAAAAGTTATTCAAGATTATATAAGCAATCATAAAGATAAAACAATTGATCTTCTTAAACAGCTAGTAATGGAAAATAGTGTGTCAGGTAATGAGAGTAAGGCACAAGCAATTGTCCTTGAAAAACTGAGAGAACTTGAATTGGATTTAGACGTATGGGATCCAGATCTAAAAGAAATGAAAGAGCATCCTTATTTTATTTCAACAAGAGACAGTTTTACTGGCAGTCCTAATATTGTCGCTACGCTTAAAGGAACGAGCGGAGGAAAGTCCATGATCTTAAATGGACATATAGATGTTGTTCCAGAAGGAAATATTCAGCAATGGACGTACCCTCCTTACAGTGCAACTGTTGTAGATAACAAGCTTTATGGGCGTGGGGCAACTGATATGAAAGGTGGAAATGTTGCGCTAATTTTAGCGATTGAAGCAATAAAACGAAGTGGAATTACGCTAAAAGGTAATGTTTATTTTCAAAGTGTAATCGAAGAAGAGAGTGGTGGTGCAGGTACACTTGCTACAATTTTGCGAGGATATACAGCTGATGGTGTTATTATCCCTGAACCAACAAATATGAAGTTTTTCATTAAGCAACAAGGATCAATGTGGTTCCGTCTTAAGGTAAAAGGTAAGGTAGCACATGGTGGAACTCGTTACGAAGGTGTAAGCGCTATCGAAAAAAGTGTACTCATCATTCAACAAATACAAAAACTTGAGCAATTACGAAATGAACGAATAGCTGATCCGTTATATGATGGAGTACCGATTCCGATTCCAATTAATATTGGAACAATTCATGGTGGAACATGGCCATCTTCTGTTTCTGATTTAGTGACTTTAGAAGGAAGATTCGGAGTAGCACCAAATGAGAGATTAGAAGATGCGAAACTAGAATTTGAGAATTGGATAGATAATATTAAAAATCTTGATGATTGGTTCGTAGAAAATTCTGTAGAAGTAGAGTGGTTTGGAGCAAGATGGGTTCCTGGTACTGTTGAAGCTGATAGTGAATTAGTGCAAACTTTGCAACGAAACTATCTTGAAACAACGAAACAAAGCCCAGTAGTTGAAGCTGCACCATGGGGAACTGATGGAGGATTATTTACACAAATTTTAAATATTCCAATGATTGTTTTTGGACCTGGGGAGACAAAAGTAGCTCATTACCCAGATGAATTTATTGATTTAGATCAAATGTTTTTAGCTGCAGAAATTATTGCCTGTACATTAATTGACTGGTGTGGAGTTGAGGGCCAACAACATGAAGGTGAGGGAGCATATGAAAACGAAAAAGTATTATGAAACAATTAAAGTTCAACAGGAAAACTATTATTTCGAAGGTGCTTTAGATTATTTTAATGAGCGAATTCGAGTTGATTTTTACTTAGGGAATGTATCACTACTAATTGAGAGAATAGAAAAACTAGCAAAAGAATACAAATTTACTAAGCTAATTATTAAAGCAAGAAGTGAACATTTATATTCCTTCTTACAATCAGGGTATATGATTGAATCTGCACTGAAAGGCTATTTTCAAGGTAGTGATGGCTTTTTTGTTACGAAATATGCTAGCCAGGATAGAAGAAATAGTCTTTATTGGGCTGCAGGAGATGATATTTTAGATGCTGTTTTAAAAAGTGATCGATCAAAAGAAAAAGTAATTCCGGACGATTATGTTTTACGAAGAGCAGAAAAAAATGACTCAACTAAACTTGCTAAATTATATGGTCAAGTTTTTAAGGTATACCCTACTCCTTTAAATGAATCTGCTTATGTTGAAAAGACGATGGATGAAGGGACGATTTATTGGATATATGAGAAAGATGGAAATATTGTAAGTGCAGCATCTGCTGAAGTGGACTTCAGTCAAAGAAATGCCGAGCTAACAAATTGTGCAACACTTGAAGAGCATCGTAAGCATGGATTGATGAAAGAGCTAATGAAGAAGTTGGAACAGGATTTAGTAAGCCAATCAGTTTATTGCTCTTATACGATCGCACGATCATTATCATATGGAATGAATGCTGCCTTTCATCAATTAGGGTATCAGTATACTGGAAGAATGACAAACAACTGCTATATCTTTGATAAATTAGAAGATATGAACGTATGGGTGAAGGATCTTTCAAAAGTAGTCTTTTAATGTCAAACTGCCGAAAATTGAGCGTTGAATTGCCAAGTTTTCGGCAGTGGAAGGATGGTTATGAAATGAACGCAACAATTCCAACTAATGAAATGATTAGTGCCATATTAAATAGTATCGATGAATCAATACACGCAGTCGACAAAAATGGAATGACTATATTTTATAATCAAGTTGCGGCTGACCATGACGGTGTTTCAGTTGAAGAGGTTCTGGGGAAGCATGTACTAGAAGCTTTCCCTTCTTTAACGAAAGAAACAAGTACCTTATTGAAAGTACTAGAAACAAAGCAAGCGATTATTCAACAGCCTCAACGCTATGAAAATATTAAAGGCCAATTCATTGATACAGTTAACACGACAATTCCAATCATTTTGGATGATCAATTGATTGGTGCGGTTGAAATTGCAAAGGATTATTCTACAATTAAATCGCTTGGTGAGAAGGTTTTAGACTTACAAGCGAGAATTAAACCGCAAGTGAAAAAAGGAAAAGCTAAACAAGTGCACTCATATACGATCACAGATATTTTAACGGATGACCCTGCTTTAATGGCCGTTAAAAATCAAGTTGAAAAGGTAGCAAATGCAGACTCAGCAGTACTGGTAGTTGGTGAAACTGGAACTGGGAAAGAACTTTTCGTACAGTCAATTCACCATAGTTCCAATAGAAGTGAAGGCCCTTTTATTGCTCAAAACTGTGCTGCTTTACCAGAATCATTATTGGAAAGTATACTATTTGGTACGACAAAGGGTAGTTATACGGGAGCAATAGATCGAGCAGGGTTATTTGAACTAGCTGATGGTGGAAGCTTGTTTTTAGATGAACTAAACTCAATGCCATTAGAGCTTCAAGCAAAGCTACTTAGAGTACTTGAGGATGGAGTTGTTCGCCGAATAGGTGATCAAAAGACTCGTAAAGTTAATGTAAGAGTAATCGCTGCAATTAATGAATCACCTTTAGATTGCGTTCAAAACGGTATCATGCGACCGGATTTGTATTATCGTTTGAATGTGTTCTCTTTGTTCATACCGCCTTTAAGAGAAAGGAATTATGATATCGAGTTACTCACATCTCATTTTGTAGAGCAATTCAATGAACGTTTCTCAAAGAATATTCGAAACGTAGAACATACTGTATTTGAGTTATTCCACCAATATAATTGGCCTGGAAATGTCCGAGAACTAAAGCATACAATTGAGCATGCTATGATTATGGTAGAAGGGCATACTCTTACAGTTAAACATCTTCCTATTCAACTACAACATATTAAGAAAAGTACTGAAACAAAAGGCGTTCAGCCTTTACGTACCGCGATGCAGGAAATGGAAATTTCACTTATTAAACAAGCATTGCTACAAACGAATTCTAATATTCAACAAGCCGCAGCGCTACTTGAAATACCTAGGCAAACTCTTCAATATAAGATCCAAAAGTTAAATATCGTAGTATAAACTACTTTATAATCTTATAAAAAAATCTAGTTTTAGCACTTCATTTAACAGCCAAGCCGCCTAATTTTAGGCGGTTTTATTATTTTTGATTCATCTTAGGAAGATCCTAACTTAAGATTTTAACTTTAAAAAATAAAAAAACAGGCTGAATAGTTTGAATTTTCTATATTTGCGGCGTGTTTATTAAATATTTGTAAATTTTTGGCACGGCTCTTGCTATATATTAAAACAAACAGTTTGAAAGGGGATGTAAGTATGGTAAATGCAGTCTATGCTCCAAAAAGACATTGGAAAGAAGTTGAATTATGGAAAGATGTAACAGAAGAACAATGGAATGATTGGGTTTGGCAACTTACAAACACCATCAAATCTTTGGATGAGTTAAAGCAAGTAATTAACCTCACGCCAGACGAAGAAGATGGGGTACGAATTGCGACAAAAACAATTCCACTAAATATTACCCCATATTATGCATCGTTAATGAATCCGGATGACCCACGTTGTCCAGTTCGTATGCAATCAGTTCCGATCTCTGCGGAGATTCATAAAACTAAGTATGATTTAGAGGACCCACTTCACGAGGATGAAGATTCTCCTGTACCAGGTTTAACACATCGTTATCCAGATCGTGTCCTATTTTTAGTAACAAATCAATGCTCAATGTATTGTCGTTATTGTACTAGACGTCGCTTCTCAGGACAAATTGGAATGGGAGTGCCAAAGAAACAGCTTGATGCTGCTATTAATTACATTAGCAAAAATCCTCAAGTACGAGATGTACTTATTTCAGGTGGAGACGGTCTTTTAATTAACGATAATATTCTAGAGTATATTTTAAAAAATTTACGTGAAATTCCACATGTGGAAATTATCCGTATTGGTACAAGGGCACCTGTAGTATTCCCACAACGTATTACTGAAAATCTTTGTAATATCTTAAAAAAATATCATCCAGTTTGGCTAAATACTCACTTTAATACTTCAATTGAAATTACAGAGGAATCGAAACGAGCTTGTGAAATGCTTGCAAATGCTGGTGTACCGTTAGGAAACCAAGCCGTAATCTTGGCTGGAATTAACGACAGTGTCCCAATCATGAAAAAGCTAATGCATGATTTAGTTAAAATTCGTGTTCGTCCATATTATATTTATCAATGTGATTTATCAGAAGGAATTGGACATTTCCGTGCGCCTGTCTCAAAAGGTTTGGAAATTATGGAAGGGTTACGTGGCCATACTTCTGGATATGCAGTTCCAACATTTGTAGTAGACGCACCAGGTGGCGGAGGGAAAATATCTCTTCAACCAAATTACTTAATTTCGCAAAGCGCTGATAAAGTTGTTCTTCGTAATTTTGAAGGTGTAATTACTACTTATCCAGAACCACAAAATTACGTACCAGGTAGAGCAGAAGCATACTTTAAAGAAATTTATCCTAATATGGATGAAAAACGATCCAATGCAGGAATCGCGGGATTAATGAATGAAACAAAATTCAATCTTGTACCAGAAGGTTTACAACGTATGGAAGCTCGTAAAACATATTCGACAAATCCAGAGCATGCCTCTTTAAAAGATAAGCGCGAAAAACGTGATGAATTAAAAGAAAAGAAATTCCAAGCACAGCTTACAAAAATTCAAGTTAGTGAAAAGCTAGTAGGAAGTGCGCAAGGAGACACTGAATGATGAAATGTCAGTGGTGTGAATCAGCTAACATAGTTGAATCAACAAATACGGTCTACTGGGAACTTCCTGATGGTACGAAGGCAATTGAGATTAAAGAAACACCATGTATCATTTGCTTAGATTGTAAAATAACATATCAAGCAGATGATACTGTTAGTGCAATTGAAGAGCAATTATACTTAATCGACACAAAGCTACTTGGTAAAACAACTTCATATAATGGGTTGATCGAGCAAAAGAGATTATTAAAGAGGAATTATTTTGACTTTTCCAAATAAGAAATGAGAAGCGACCATTCGCTTCTCATTTTCTCTAATGTTCAAACTTTTCCTAAACACCCAATGAGAGTTTGAAAAAAAGCAGAAAATTATCGAATCCAAAAAACGACTGAAAAGGAGTATTTTAATGAAAAATACGGTAAACACAATAACAGTCATCGATTCTGAGAATCATATTCCTTCTATGCCTCAAGAGTTAAAGCGTGGATTAAAACCTCGCCATATTACAATGATTTCACTAGGAGGAACAATTGGAACAGGTCTATTTTTGGCAAGTGGGGGAGCAATCCATAATGCAGGACCAGGTGGTGTTCTGGCTGCTTATATAGCGATTGGAATAATGGTGTACTTTTTAATGACAAGCCTTGCTGAGATGGCTACATATATGCCAGTTGCCGGATCTTTTAGTACATACGCAACAAAATTCGTTGATCCTGCACTTGGTTTTGCACTTGGCTGGAATTACTGGTATAACTGGGCAATTACGATAGCAGCTGAATTAGCTGCAGTTACAATGGTTATGAAATTCTGGTTACCACATACATCCTCAATCTTATGGAGCTCATTATTTTTAGCTATTATCTTTCTGTTAAACTATCTGTCTGTTAAAGGGTTTGGGGAATCTGAATACTGGTTTTCTATTATAAAAGTTGTTACAGTCATCATTTTTTTAATTTCGGGATTTTTAATGATTTTTGGCATTATCGGTGGAGAATCAGTAGGGTTTAAAAACTTTACAGTTGGTGATGCTCCTTTTCATGGAGGATTCATGGCGACACTTGGAATTTTTATGGCAGCTGGATTTTCTTTCCAAGGTACCGAGTTATTAGGGGTAGCAGCTGGGGAGAGCGAGGAGCCAGAGCGAAATATTCCTCGTGCGGCTCGTCAAATATTTTGGCGTATTTTATTATTTTACGTATTATCTGTATTTGTAATAGGTCTACTAATACCATATACAAATCATAATCTAGCAAGTGGAGAGGTAGCTGTTAGTCCGTTTACGCTAGTTTTTGATAAAGCTGGTATTGCATTTGCAGCGTCTGTAATGAATGCAGTTATTTTAACGGCGGTTTTATCAGCTGGAAACTCAGGGATGTATGCTTCAGCTCGAATGCTGTGGGACATGGCTCGCCAAGGGAAAGCTCCAAAAGCATTAGGTAGGTTAAATAAAAGGGGTGTACCTGTTAATGCATTAATGATTACAGCGGCGGTTGGTACATTAGCATTTTTAGCTTCTCTGTTTGGTGACGGAGTGGTTTACATTTGGTTACTTAATGCTTCTGGTATGTCTGGATTTATTGCTTGGCTTGGTATAGCAATTTGTCATTATCGATTCCGTAAAGCCTACGTAGCACAAGGGAAGGACTTAAATGATCTACCGTATAAAGCGAAATGGTTCCCGTTCGGTCCAATATTTGCATTCGTACTATGTGGGGTCGTTATTCTTGGACAAAACTATTCAGCATTTATGGGAAAAACAATTGACTGGAACGGTGTACTTGTTTCATATATAGGTTTGCCATTATTCCTTGTTTTGTGGATCGGATATAAACTCATAAAAAGAACAAAAATTGTTCGGCTTAATGAGTGTGATTTGGAGAAATGAGTATTAAGCTTGTAAATGGAAACGGTAACAATCGCAACTTAAACGGCAACTGGAACTCAAATTCAACAATTAAAAGCAGATGATGAAACATACGGTGGGCTTGATGGTCAGTTAAGTGCAGCATTTATTCAAAGAGATGCAATCAGAACAAACAATTGGTGGACAAGTTCAGCTTATGATTTCCCTACACCAGCAAAAACAGTGATTCAAATCACTGATAAAGATCAGAAGAAGTATTTAGTTGAAAAGCAAAAGTAGTTTAGTAGATGATTTCGAAAGTGCTCTGTCAATCCCACTTCTGAAGAATTGAATAACTTTATAATATTGGAATAAACTTACAGAGTGAGATAGTAATTTATACTCTGGTCTTTGTAAGTAGATAGCAATCTTATACTCTTTCAGAATCAAAAAATAAAAATATCTTGTTTATAAATATGATATTTTTTATAATTATCTGTATCTTATGAGTAAAAGGATTGTTACTGCAATGCAGGCAAAACCTAGATGATTAATGTCTTAATGTTAGACATTGATTATTTAGGTTATTTTTATTTATAAACATGTAGTTAAATTGACCTGTAAAAAGAGAAGATATAGTATAGAAATAATTAATGGTATCGCAAATAATCCTTCGCAAGAGAGGTGAAATAGATGATCATCCATAAAGTAATTAATAACAATGTAGTAAGTGTTTTGAATGACAACTGATTGAAAAGGTTTTCAAGTTGGAAAACAAGGATTTATCGGAGCATTTTAAGAAGCTGCTTGAAGAAATTCCTTTACAATATATGGAACTGTCAGATGAAATTATCCGCTTTGCTAAAGAGACAATCTTGTTACTACTCTTATCGTAAAAAATAGCTGTCGACTTTGTCGACAGCCTGAGCCGATCTCCTCTAATATAAGGAGCATCGGCTTTATTTTTTTCTTTTATACATCCAAATCCTTCTCTAAATTAATACCAATTTTCCCTTCCTGTATTCTAGATCTGAATAGAGTCCAGTAAATAACGATTCCAGCAAGAAATAAGTAAAGGATTACTTTAGTAGTTGGTAGGAAATCTTTTGGGAGTGTTAAAATACCAACTTCAAATAATAACCAAATAATTGCAAGAATCGTAACAGGTAGTCGCCATTTTCCTAACTTAAAACCATCTGTATCCGGTAAGGTCTTAATTTTAGTAGCGTATGCGATTACAGTAATTAAGTAAATTATGGCCGGAAGTGCCGCAGAAGTACCTATTAATAAAGATAGCTTCCCAAAATAGAATACAGCAATAATGCCTAATACAGAAACTAAAATTATCGCATTGTACGGTACATTATGTTTTTTATCTACCTTTTTAAACACATTTGAAGCAAAAAATACATTGTCTCTTGAAAGAGCATAAATAAGTCGAGAAGCAGAAGCCATAATGATTAATCCGCAAGCAAAAATTGACACAATAACTAATGCAAGGAAGAAGTCAGCAACTGCAGTACCCAAACGAGATTGTAAAATATCAGAAATAGGGGAAGTAGAAGCCATGATACTATTAATATCTTTAATTCCAGAAGTAACAATGATTAAGAAAACAAATCCAATTACACCTGCAAGTAACATTGAGTAAACGATGGCTTTAGGTACGGTTTTATTAGCATCAACTGTTTCTTCAGCTAAATTTGCCGCAGCTTCAAATCCTACTAATGTATAAGAGCCCATTACGACTGAAAGTACAAATGCTGTTAAATAGCTTCCATTTGAGCCAACTTTGTGAGCAGTGTAAGTTAATAATGAAAAATCTGCTCCTTTGAAAAATAAGACAAAACTTAAAATAATAATAATGCCAATAAATCCGATTACTTCTGTATAGACAGCTGAATTATTAATGATTGTAGCAATCCTTACTCCGTAAATATTTAATAATGCTTGTATAACGATTGTTATGATCACGACGGTTGTAAGAACTGTAGTAGTACTCTTAATACCAATTAAATCAAGAAAAATTGGTGCTACACCATAATCAACAGTAGGTACAACAATAATTAAGTAACATAATGCTGCCCAACCTGTAAACCAACCAAATCCCCGATTCGTTAAACGACTAACCCATTGGTAAACATAGCCACTTAAAGGAATTTTGCTCGATAAATCTGCAAATATTAAGGCTACAAGTAAATGACCTACCATGACAAAAGGCCATGTCCAAATTCCAGCAGGTCCGGCTGCTCCTAAAGCAAGACTATAAGAGCTAAAAATACCAGTTGTAATTGAGATAAACGAGAAAGCAACTGCAAATGAACTGAAAAATTTTAATGATCGCTGCAATTCCTGTTTGTAGTTAAACGATTGTAAAGCATCTGAATCAATTCCTTGTTTACTCATAAATCATCTCCTCCAAATTCAAATTTTATTTACAGAATTTTCTTATAATTAAACTCATAGTTAGTTCGATTTAATTAACTAAAAGTTTTATTATCGATCAGGTACAAAATCTACATATATTGCTCTAACCTAAAATTGGGCAGAGTGATATTTTACAGTTAACAATGCAACTTCCGTGCCAGTCTAATAGATGTGAGTAATTTTAGAGATTCGTAAAAAAAGAGAAGTAAATTCTATGAGGTCTTGAATAATGTATGCAGGGCTGAATAACGACTAGGCTAATCATAAAAGTAGATTTTAGGGATAGGAAATTCATTTTTTCTATTAATACTTACTAATTTCAAAGCAATAGTAGCTGTTCTTTATAACGTTTACAAAAAATTAATATTTTGGCATAAAACTTGCACTCCTAAAAATGACTTATTTAAATATTCAAAAAAAGGAGGTTTCTGTCGGAAAAGTAAGAATTATAAGGAAGTAGTAATTTTGGTGTAAGCGCTTAATCTAAAAAACGAAGGGGATATGATAGGTGGAAAATAAAACACAGTTAAAAAGATCCTTAAAGTTATGGCAAGTAGTTATGATGGGGTTAGCCTATATGACCCCTATGGTTGTTTTCGACACATTTGGAATTGTATCTGATGTAACTAATGGTCACGTACCAACTGCATATATAGTAGCTTTAATAGGAATGTTATTTACAGCTGTTAGCTACGGCAAGTTAGTAAGAGTATTTCCCGAAGCTGGGTCTGCATACACATACACCCAGAAAGCGATTAGTGGTCACTTAGGTTTTCTAGTTGGCTGGTCATCATTACTAGATTACTTATTCCTACCTATGGTAAATGCTTTATTAACGAAAATTTACTTAAATGCACTTTTTCCAAGTGTTCCAACTTGGATTTGGGTAATTGGATTTGTAGGATTAGTTACTTTCTTAAACTTAAGAAGTATCAATATGCTGGCGAACTTCAATACCTTCTTTGTATTAGTCCAACTTGCGATTATGGTTGTCTTTATCATTCTAGTTGTTCAAGGATTACATCATGGAGAAGGATATGGTGGATTCAGTCTAAAACCATTATTTAATGCAGGAATGCATTTTGGTACATTAGTAACCGGTGCAACAATCCTTTGCTTCTCATTTTTAGGATTCGACGCTGTTTCAACTTTATCAGAAGAAGCAATAAACCCTGCAAAAACAATTCCTAAAGCAATTCTCTATACAGCTCTGTGGGGAGGAGTAATCTTCACGGTTACATCATTTTTCATTCAATTATACTATCCGGACATATCTAGATTTAAGCATCCAGATGCTGCATCTCCAGAGATTGCACTCTATGTAGGTGGAAAATTATTTCAATCAATTTTCTTATGCATTACTTTTATTAACACACTTGCTTCTGCATTGGCTTCACATGCAAGTGTCTCACGTTTGTTATTTGTAATGGGGCGTGACAAAGTTTTCCCAGATAAATGGTTCGGATTTGTTCACCCAAAATGGAAAACACCAGCATTTAACGTAATTTTCGTTGGTGTGATTTCATTATCAGCCATCTTTTTCAACTTGGTAACAGCCACTTCGTTAATTAACTTCGGAGCATTAATGGCATTTACTTTTGTTAACTTATCAGTCATTAACCATTTTTACATTCGTGGAAAGCATAGATCAGTCAAAGGCTTCTTTTCTTACCTGCTTTTGCCATTAATTGGAGCCGCATCTGTAGCAATCCTATGGTTCAACATTGAAAAAAGCTCATTAATAATGGGAACAGTTTGGTTCGTCGTTGGATTATTATATTTAATTTACTTAACTAAGGCATTCCAAATTGCCCCTCCTAAATATGAAGAAGAGGCTGCTGTGTAGTAAACTCACATTGAAGAAAGGTCACAAGGAAATTTACCCCTTGTGGCTTTTTTATGTTTGAATCTACTTTGGAATTTTTGTTCACATTTCCCTTTTTCATGATTGTGGGTAATTCAATTTTGAATAATGATTAATGCAAAATTGAATAATTCATGCATTTAATCATATTTTCACTAAAGGACGAAATAGGCTATTGAAGGAAAAAAACACTAAAAAGGATCGTTCAAAAAATAGATGAAGGTCTTGTAATTGCCTTTCTAATAAGCTTTTGTCTATTTTATCACTTCACAAAATAATGATATGAATTCAAGTTGGCACAGGAATTGCTATTTAATTTTTAAAATAACTAATGAGGTGTGTAAAATGAGCTCAGATTTAACTAAAGTAGAACAGCAGGTAGAAATAGATGATTCCCTCCAGGAGTTTAGAGAAACGTTAAATGAAGCGATTGGCATAATGAACTATCCTAGCCAGGTATTTGATTTCCTTAAAACGCCAATGAGATTTTTAGAATTTAGTATTCCCGTTCAAATGGATAATGGGGAGACAAAAGTATTTCAAGGATATCGAGCTCAACATAACGATGCATTAGGACCTACAAAAGGGGGAATCAGATTTCATCCCGATGTAACGCCAGAGGAAGTAAAAGCATTAGCTGGATGGATGAGTTTAAAGTGTAGTATTACTGATTTACCTTATGGGGGAGCAAAAGGTGGGGTTGTTTGTGACCCAAGACTATTAAGTATGAATGAGCTAGAAAAATTAAGTAGAGGTTATGTAAGAGCTGTTAGCCAAATTGTAGGACCTACTAAAGATATTCCAGCACCTGATATGTATACAAATGCACAAGTAATGGCTTGGATGCTAGATGAATATGACCATATTAGAGAGTTTGATTCACCAAGCTTTATTACTGGTAAACCTATAACTTTAGGGGGTTCAGTAGGTCGTGAGACGGCAACTTCAAAAGGAGTATTTTATGCTCTTGAGTTAATTAGTGAAATACAGAAAATCGAGATTAAAAATATGAAGGTCATTATTCAAGGATTTGGAAATGTTGGTAGTTACTTAGCCCAATACTTACATGAAGCTGGAGCAAAGGTTGTTGGAGTTTCAGATGTACTCGGAGCAATTTATGATCCAAAAGGTTTAGACATTCCATATCTGTTAGACAATCGCGATTCATTTGGAGTTGTTTCTAACCTATTTAAAAATGCGATTTCTAATCATGAGTTATTAGAAAAAGAATGTGATGTCTTAATTCCAGCAGCAATAAGTGGAGTTATTAACAACCGTAATGCGGATAAATTGAAATGTAAGATTGTTGTTGAAGCAGCGAATGGACCGACTACTAAAGAAGCTCTAGAAATTCTTGATCAAAAAGAGATTTTAGTCGTTCCTGATATTTTAGCTAACTCAGGTGGAGTTGTTGTTTCATATTTTGAATGGTGTCAAAATATGCAAGGTTATTATTGGACTGAGAGTACTGTAGATGAGAGATTAAAAGAAAAAATGACAGATAGCTTTTTAAAAGTTTATAAAACATCGCGAAAATATAATGTAAACATGAAAATAGCAGCTTATATCGAAGGGATTCGTAAAATCGCTGAAGCTTGTCGCTTGAGAGGTTGGGTAAAATACTAAAACAAAAGGAGAGATCTAGAATGATTGATATTATTTCTGAATCAACGGAAAAACAGCTTGTACACCATTATTGTTTATTAACGCAGAACAATCGATATGATTTATCAATAGCCTTTTCAAGCCACTTTTATGGGAAATCAATGGTTACATCAATTCAATCTAGTAAAATGGCATTATTATGTTTAGAAGATATTCATTCTGAACATTATTGGGCTCCTAAATTAGGTATTGCTGAAGAGGATATTTTAGAAATCCAAAATTTCTTTAGCATGGTTTTACCATCAAAACACATCTGTGAGTTATAATACCAGGAATTATTTTTTAAAGAAAACTCGCTTATTGGCGAGCTTTAAGGCTAAGACAAAGGCGAATCACATTCTTCGCTGCAAATCTATACATTCTTAATGTGCAAAAAAGGAGTGAGTTTTATGTATTATGGAGTCATTGTCAGTGACTACCATGGAACAGTTGAAGAGACTGCTATTCAGAAAGATTCAAGAATTTATGAATGGGAGCCTTTATTCTTTATTAAAACTACAGATGGAATTACAAAAATTATTCATCAAGGAATAAGTGGTGAAGTTGTTTCATTGGAGGTCTCAAATGGAGACAAAATAGTTCCTGGAATGGTTCTTGCGTATGTTAAAGAGGATTTGTTTGTTTCTGCTAGCGATTGAGTAAAATGTGATTAAGATTTCGAGGATTTACAAATAACAACGTTGATTCAATTAACGCGTTCTCTTTTCTAACAAATAAAAGGGTGTCTCTGGTCGAATAGACTTAAGAGACTGCCCTTTCTTTTTGTTTATGTTGAATAGATTAGTAAATTATAATTTTAGATTTTTACGATAAATTAAAAAATTCTGCTAAAATAGGAATGTATAATACATTAGATATAAGGGGGGAAAGAAATGTTATCAATAAATGAGAAACAAATAAGACCAGTCATCACAATAGATATTGATCAATTTAAAGAAAATGATGAAATCGATTTATCCAAAATAAATGAACCCTTTTTATTCTTACGTAAACAAAATCAGATTGTTGGTTATGTTCAATTAAATAATATTACTCAAAGTAGTAATAAAAAGAAAAATATAGCAATTTCAAAGATTACTAGTTCTTCTCAATCAATCACTAGTGTATGTCGTTTAAGTGGACAAATTTCATTAACAGTTCTATTTCAAATTATTGGTGAGCCGATCTCGATTGTAATAGAAGAGGAAGATATACCAAAAGGTTACATACTTCGTGAAGATATATTAGCGGAGCTTTTCAAACAAGACAATAAAAGCGTGGATTTGTTAAAAAGCATTTTAACATCGATACCGATGGGAACGTTTGTAGTAGATAAAAATAAAATCATTATTAATTGTAATGATGCTGGGTTAAAAATGATTAAATCAACATCGGAAAAAGTAATAAATACAAAAGCAGAAACTATTTTTAGCGGTGAACAAGTCGATAATGTATTTGCTACTGGTAAAACAATTCTTAATCAGCTTCAAATAAATGACGATATGGGCGTTCTTGTCGATTATAGCCCAATTTTCGTTGATAACGAGGTTGAAGGAGTTGTTATTGTCGTACAAGATCTCCCGATGGTTGAAGAAATGGCTTCTGAAATTGAATATGTAAAAGATTTAAATAAAGATTTGAATGCAATTTTATCAAGTATTTATGATGAAATACTGGTAGTGAACCATAAAGGTGAGCTAATCCGTTACAGTGAGAATATAATTCCTGGATTTTGGAATGTAGATTTAAAGGAATTGCTTGGAAAGAGTATTTTAGAATTCGAAAACCAAGGACTTTTTACGCCATCCGTTACAAAATTAGTTTTAGAAAAAAAGAAGAAAGTATCGATTGTTCAAGAAACAATTAATGGGCGTAAAGTACTTGCAGTAGGAAATCCGGTTTTTGATGAGAATATGGAAATAGATCGTATTATTATTGCTTCTAGAGATATTACAGAGACTTCACGCCTTAAAACGGAATTAAAAGAAATGAAGAAGATTTCTGAGCAATATAAAAAGGAACTTGAAGATATTAAGAGCAAAGATAGTTTTGTCAAAAAACTGATTTACTGTAGTCCAAAAATGGAGCAAATCATCAATCAAGCGAAAAAAATTGCTGATTTTTCTTCCACTGTATTACTGCATGGGGAGTCTGGTGTAGGAAAGGAAGTAATTGCACAGGCTATTCATCAATTAGGGAATCGTTCTTCAAAACCGTTTTTAAAATTAAATTGCGGTGCAATACCTGAAAATCTTCTGGAAAGTGAGCTTTTTGGCTATATTAAAGGGGCATTTACAGGGGCAGATCAAAATAAGGACGGCTATTTTAAGCAAGCAGATGAAGGCGTTTTATTTTTAGATGAAATTGGTGAAATGCCATTGCATTTACAAGTTAAATTACTTAGAGTCCTTCAAGAACAAGAAGTAATTCCAGTTGGAAGTACGAAGCCAATTAAAGTAAATGTGCAAATTATTGCAGCTACAAATAAAAGATTAGAAAAAATGGTTGAAGAACGTACATTTAGGGAGGATTTGTATTATCGACTAAATGTTATACCTCTAAACATTCCACCATTAAGAGAAAGAATTGAAGATATCTCATTATTAGCTTTCCATTTCTTACAGCAATTAAATGAAAAATATAATAAGAGTTTTCATCTTACTCCAGATGCAATTAACGTATTAGAATTTTATTCTTGGCCAGGGAATGTCAGAGAACTTCAAAACATCATAGAAAGATTAGTCGTCTCTGCTGAAGATCAAATTATTAATGCAGAGGATGTTAATCAATTCTTACCAAATAGCTATGACTTTAATAAATCTAAACCAGTAATTAATAAAGTAATTCCTCTTCAAGAAGCAATTGATTATGTTGAGGAGCAACTCATTATGCTTGCGATGAAGCAATATAAAACAACAACGAAGGCTGCACAGGTTTTAGGCATTAGTCAGTCCTCAGTTAGTCGTAAGTATCAAAAAATAATGAATGAAAAGAATATGAATAGTGACTTTATGTCATTTAAATAAAAAAACGCACAGGGTGCGTTTTTTTATTTCTCTAAATCCCCTATATTTTCAACATTACTATCAATTACTTCCGTCATACTAACTTGATCCCCCGAGATACTAAATGCCATGAATATGATGATGAGTCCCACCGCAATGCATGTTCCTGCAAGTAACATAATAATTCCTCCTTTCATGGTGTTCTAGCCTATGCATTGAATTTTCTTAATATGTCGTATTGCAGAAATAGTTTTAAAAACGTTTTATTATCGCAGAATTTTTACGAGTTTCAAAGATTATGCAAAGTGTAATAGTGTTATGCAAAAATGAATAATAATTGTACAGAGTATTCAGTAAAACCCTTATAAATTAGGTGTATTAAAGTTGGCACAGTTCTTGCAATCTAATAAGTTGTTAAGTAATTAAGGAGGGTTTATATACAATGTTCGATGTTCAATTTAAAACAATTGATTTAAAGATGTTTATTAATGGCGAATGGAAAGATTCTAGCAATCATGAGAAACGCCCTGTTATTAACCCAGCAAATGGAGAAATCATTGCATATGCTCCTGAAGGAACGGTTGAAGATGCGAAAGAAGCAATTGATGTTGCTCGTAAAGCATTCAATGATGGAAGATGGTCTGATTTATCTGCTCAAGAAAGAGCAACTTACTTATTTAAAATCGCGGACAAAATAGAAGAGTACCAAGAAGAATTAACTAAACTTGAAACGTTAGATAATGGAAAACCGAATCGTGAAGCTGGCTTCGATGTAGCGGATGCAGCAGCGTGCTTTCGTTATTATGCAGGATTAATTACAAAGCCAGATGGGTTTACTTATCATGTAGCAGATCCTATGCAAGCGATGGTTGTTCGTGAACCAATTGGAGTATGTGGATTAATTGTTCCTTGGAACTATCCATTATTAATGAGTGTTTGGAAGATTGCACCAGCACTAGCGGCAGGTAATACAATTGTTTACAAACCTTCAGAAGTTACACCAGTCACTCCGAAGAAATTATTTGAGATTTTTGAAGAGGTTGGTCTTCCACACGGTGTAGCAAATATGGTGATGGGTGCAGGTCCAGTAGTTGGAAATGAAATCGCTTCAAATCCTGATGTAGATATGGTCTCATTCACAGGTGGAACAAAAACAGGTAAACAGATCATGAAAACAGCGGCTGATACGATGAAAAAGGTATCGCTTGAGCTTGGCGGGAAATCTCCGAATATCATTTTTGCAGATGCAGATTTTGAAACGGCTGTAGATTATGCTCTATTTGGAATTTATGCAGGTTCAGGCCAAGTTTGTTCATCTGGATCAAGAATTTTAGTTGAAGAATCAATTTATGATCGCTTTGTTGAGCGATTTGTAGAGCGTGCCGGGAAAATTAAAGTTGGTCCTGGAGATGCACCTGAAACAGAAATGGGTCCACTTGTAAGTAAAGAGCATTTAGAAAAAGTTTTAAGTTATATACAAATTGGTAAAGAAGAAGGCGCAAGAGTTGCTTGTGGTGGAAATCGTATCGAAAAAGATGGTTTAGAAAAAGGTTACTTTGTTGAACCAACTGTTTTTGTAGATGTTGAACAAAATATGCGCATCGTTCAAGAAGAAATTTTTGGCCCTGTAGTATGTATTCAAAAGTTTAAAACTGAAGAAGAAGCATTAAAACTAGGAAACGGAACTGTTTATGGATTAGCAGGTGCAGTATTTAGTAAAGATGGAGCGAAAGCTTTAAGGGTAATTAAAAAGCTACGTTCAGGTATTACTTGGATTAACTCATACCACCCAACATACAATGAAGCTCCTTGGGGCGGCTACAAACAAAGCGGTGTAGGACGTAGCCTAGGTACATTTGGGTTAGAAGAATTCCAAGAAATTAAACAAATTAACATTAACTTACAAGTTGAACCAATTGGATGGTTTGCAGAATAATTTTAGGCAGTTATAAGAAGAGACATATGGGAAAGAAAAAAATAGATAAAATGACTATAGGAGTGAACAAAATGAGTATCAACTTAAAAAACGAATTAAAAAGTGAAGAAAAAAATGTAACCGAGTACATTAATAAAGTTTTAAGTTTAATAGAAAAAGAGACAGTTACAGAAGAAGACGCTGCATGGATCACAAAGGAAACAGTTGATGGTTTTAGAGAGCATGTAAACCCAGGTTTCCTTGCTTACCGCAAAACTGTTACAGAAGGCGGTCAATTTGCATCTGTTGAATGGTCTGATAGCGGCTCATGCTTTAAAGACGTAAATGGTAAAGAGTATATTGACTGTTTAGGCGGATTTGGAATTTATAATGTTGGTCACCGTCATCCAAAAGTTATCAAAGCAGTTACGGATCAGTTAAAAAGACAGGCACTTCATAGCCAAGATTTATTAGATCCATTACGTGCAATGCTTGCTAAAATTTTAGCAGATATTACACCTGGTGATTTAAAATACTCATTCTTTACAAATAGTGGTACTGAAAGTGTAGAAGCAGCATTAAAGCTTGCAAAAATGTATAGTGAGCGCAGTACATTTATTTCAACTACACGTGCATTCCACGGAAAAAGCTTAGGTTCTTTATCTGGTACTGCAAAAGGCATGTTCCGTAAACCATTTTTACCGTTAATTCCTGGATTCCGTCATGTTCCATTTGGTGACATTGATATGATGAGAAAAACATTTGAAACTTGCTCTTTAGTAGGCGAAGATGTTGCAGCAGTTATACTTGAGCCAATTCAAGGTGAAGGTGGAATTATTCTTCCTCCTCCAAACTACTTAAAAGAAGTTCGTGAACTATGTGATGAGTACGGAGCTCTATTAATTTTTGACGAAGTTCAAACAGGTATGGGACGTACAGGTAAAATGTTTGCTGCTGATTTATATGAAGTAGTTCCAGATATTATTTGTCTTGCGAAAGCATTTGGCGGCGGAGTTATGCCAGCTGGAGCAGTAGTTGCAAAAGAAGAAGTATTCAAAAGCTGGTTCCCAAATCCATTTATGCATACAACAACATTTGGTGGAAATCCTTTAGCATGTGCAGCTGCTATTGCTACAATCAGTGTACTTCTTGAAGAAAAATTACCTGAAAGAGCAGAAGTAGTTGGGACTTACTTCTTAGATCAATTAAAAGAAGCAGCAAAAGGACATGAAGACAAAGTTTTAGAAATTCGTGGTCAAGGTTTAATGATTGGAATCGAGTTCCATCAAGATGAAATTGGCTATGAAGTTTCTAAAGGAATGTTTGATAAAGGGATCCTAGTTGCTGGTACATTAATTAACTCAAAAACAATTCGTATCGAGCCTTCTTTAAAAATTAGCTATGAAGAAGTTGATACTGTAGTAAATGCATTTAAAGAAATTTTATCTACTATTGAAGTTTAATACTTATGGCATGTCATGACTTTAAAATTCATGACATGCCTTCATTACAGACAAAAATCGTTATAGATAGGATGTGCAATTATGGCAGATCGAAAATTCGTTAAAATCCAAACGTCAATTCCAGGACCAAAATCACAAGAGTTGGTTGCTAGAAGAAATAAAGTGGTTCCAAAAGGAATTAGTAATAATAGTACAGCATTTGTAAAAAAAGCAAAGGGTGCACTAGTTGAGGATATTGATGGTAATACGTTTATTGATTTTGCAGGTGCAATTGGAACGATAAATGTGGGCCATTCTCATCCGAGAGTTGTAAGGGCACTTCAAGCTCAGGCCGGCGATTATATTCACACAGGCTTTAATGTCATGATGTATGAATCTTATATTCAGCTTGCAGAAAGATTAGCAGATCTTTCACCTGGAAGTTTTGAAAAACAAGTAGCATTTTTTAATAGTGGCGCAGAAGCTGTTGAAAATGCAGTGAAAATTGCAAGAAAATATACAAAACGTCAAGGAATCATTTCTTTTACTAGAGGATTCCATGGTCGTACATTAATGACAATGACGATGACAAGTAAAGTTAAGCCATACAAATATGGATTTGGACCATTTGCTCCTGAAGTATATAAAGCACCATATCCATATGTTTACCGTCGTCCAGATCAAATGGATGAAAAAGAATATAGTAAATTTATCATTGAACAATTTGAACAGTTTTTGATTGCAGAGGTTGCACCAGAAACGATTGCTGCAGTCGTAATGGAACCGATCCAAGGTGAAGGTGGCTTTATCGTTCCTGATCTAGATTTTGTCAAAAGGGTTAGAGAAATTTGTACGCAATATGGAATATTATTTGTAGCAGATGAGATTCAAACTGGTTTTGCTAGAACAGGTAAATATTTTGCAATTGAGCACTTTGGAGTTGAGCCTGATTTAATTACAATTTCAAAATCAATGGGTGCAGGAGTTCCTATTAGTGGTGTGATCGGTAGAAAAGAAATTATGGAAGCTTCTGATGCCGGAGAAATAGGTGGAACATACTCTGGAAGTCCACTTGGATGTCGTGCAGCATTAGCAGTACTCGATATCATTGAGGAAGAAGGATTAAATGAGCGAGCTGTTGTAATAGGCGAAAAAGTTAATGAGGAAATGCACAAATGGGCTAAGCAGTTTGAACAAATAGGTGATATTCGTGGAATCGGCGCAATGTGTGCGATGGAGATTGTAACAAATAAGAAAGATAAAACACCAGATAAAGTGACAGTTGGAAAGATTGTAAAAGAAGCTAACAATAGAGGGTTAATGTTGTTAAGCGCAGGTATCTTTGGCAATGTTATTCGTTTGTTAATGCCACTAACGATTACAGATGAACAGCTTGAAGAAGGACTAGATATTTTAAGGGAGTCAATTGAAGCTGTATTACTACCAGAATTACAATTGGAGGTAAACTCATGAGCCAAATTAAAGAGAAGTATGAAGTCTACCCAATGTATATAGATGGTACATGGGTTGGGAATGATCATGAATATTATACGAAGGTTACAAATCCTGCAACTGGTGCAGTTGTAGGGGCAATTCCAACAGGTGGTACATATGAAGCTAAATTAGCTGTTGATGCTGCTCATACAGCATTTAAAACTTGGTCAAAAAAGACAGCAGAAGAAAGATACCATTTATTAATGAATTGGTATCGTCTTATTGACGAAAAGAAAGAAGAAATTGCTAAATTAATGACAATTGAGCAAGGTAAACCATTAAAAGAAGCGTTAGGTGAGACGGTTTATGCAAATGGTTTTATTTCTTGGTATGCAGAAGAAGGCAAACGTGTATATGGAGAAACAATTCCTGCATCACAACCTAATAAACGAATTCTAATTAGGAAAGAACCTGTAGGAGTTGTAGCAGCAATTACTCCATGGAATTTCCCAGCAGCTATGATTACTAGAAAAGTTGCTCCTGCACTTGCAGCTGGTTGTACAACGGTTATTAAACCAGCTACTCAAACACCTTTAACAGCATTAAAGCTTGCGGAGCTTGCTCATGAAGCGGGAATTCCAAAAGGTGTAATTAATGTCGTTACTGGTAAGTCTTCTGAAATTGGCGATGTATGGTTAAAAGATCCAAGAGTAACAAAGATAACATTCACTGGCTCTACTGAAGTTGGCAAAAAGCTAATGGTAGGAGCAGCAGAGAATGTCAAAAAGGTTTCGCTAGAGCTTGGTGGAAATGCACCATTTATTGTCATGGATGATGCTGATTTATCAAAAGCAGCAGTTGGCCTAGTTCAGTCAAAATTCCGCAATGCAGGTCAAACTTGTATTTGTACAAATCGTATTTATGTACAGGAAAGTGTAGCCGAAGAATTTACAGCGTTATTTACAAAAGAACTAGAAAAATTAAAAGTGGGTAACGGTTTAGAAGAAGGAATTGATGTGGGTCCACTAATTGATGATGCAGCTTTAGAAAAGGTAAAAACGCTAGTTGAAGACGCTACTAATAATGGTGGAAAAATCGTATATAGTGGGAATAAACCTTCAGAAGAAAATGGATATTATTATGCACCAACTATTTTAACGGGTATTACGGATGAAATGGCATGTATGAAGGAAGAAATATTTGGTCCACTTGCACCAATTACTACGTTTAAAACCGAAGAAGAAGTAATTGAGAGAGCAAATAATTCAAATTACGGTCTGGCTGCATATGTGTATACGGAAAACTTAAGTCGTTCTTTCCGCGTTACGGAAGCACTTGAGTACGGAATTATTGGACTAAACGATGGCACACCTTCTGCTGTACAAGTTCCATTTGGGGGTTATAAAGAGAGCGGTCTTGGAAGAGAAGGCGGTCATTTTGGAATTGAGGAATTTTTAGAAGTTAAATATATTTCAATTGGGTTAGACATTTAATAAATCTACTGTTAATACAAAGCGCAGTTGTAAGCCAGTTAAACATTCAATTCAACTATTGTAATTGATCGTTTTACTGGCTTATTAACTAGATTAATAGAGGTGGAAAAATTGCCAGGTGCATTACATGGAATAAAAATCATTGATTTAACAAGAGTACTAGCCGGACCCTTTTGTACGATGATTCTTGGGGATCTAGGAGCAGAGATTATAAAAGTAGAAAGTATAAATAATGGCGATGAAACTAGGGGATGGGGGCCACCTTTCGTTGTAGGTGAAAGCGCTTATTATTTATGTGCAAACCGCAATAAAAAAGGCATAACACTAAACTTAAAAAGTGAGCAAGGTAAAGAAATTTTAAAAAAGCTAGTTTCAGAGGCTGATGTAGTTGTTCAAAATTTCAAACCTGGAACAATGACAAAACTAGGTTTCGGCTATGAAGATTTGAAAAAAATAAAAGAAGATATAATACTAGCGTCCATTAGTGGGTTTGGCAGTGAAGGACCAAATTCAAGTTTACCAGGATATGATTATATCATCCAAGCGATGTCTGGATTAATGAGCATTACTGGTGAGAAAGAGGCAGAGCCAATAAAAGTAGGGGTAGCCATTTCGGATGTTTTAACTGGTCTATTTACATGTATTGGGATTCTTGCTTCACTTCAGAATCGAGATCGTACAGGAGAAGGTCAGGAAATTGATATTTCATTGTTTGACTCTCAGCTAGCTGCTTTAGTAAATGTAGCTAGTAATTATTTATGTAGTGGAATTGTTCCTGAACGAATGGGGAATCAACACCCAAATATCGTTCCATATCAAGTCTTTGCTGCAAGTGACGGTGAATTAGTCATAGCAGTAGGGAATGACGAACAATTTAAAAGGTTTACTTTACTAATTGATGAACCAAACTTATTGGATGAAAAATTTAAGACAAATACGGGCCGTTTACAGCATAGAAAACAAATAGAGCAATTAATTCAAAATAAGTTGAAGTTGAAGAGTAAAAATGAGTGGAAACAATTATTAGATCAAATAGGGATTCCAAATGGCCCAATAAATAATGTGAGTGAAGCTTTACAGTCTGATCAGGCTAAATCGAGAGAAATGGTGTTGGAAGTAAACCATCCTTTTATAAAGGATCTAAAATTAGTCGGATCACCGTTAAAATTATCAAAAACACCAATTGAAGTATTAAGACACCCGCCCCTACATGGCGAGCATACAGAAGAAATAATTAGTAGACTGGGGTATTCTCAAATTGAAATAGAAGATATGAAACGAAATAAAACAATTTAAGGAGGAAATAAATATGGATTTTTCATTATCAGAGGAACAAATTAGTGTAAGGAAAGTAGTTAGGTCATTTGTAGACAGAGAAATTATCCCTTTTATAAAAGAATGGGATGAAAAAGGACATTTTGAAGCTAATATTCTAAAACGACTTGCAGATTTACAACTAATGGGTGTATGTATTCCAGAACAATACGGTGGAGTAGGAATGGATTATAACACATTAGCGATTGTATGTGAGGAATTAGAACGTGGAGATACTGCTTTCCGTACTGCTGTTTCAGTACATACTGGTTTAAATAGTATGACATTACTGCAATGGGGAACTGAAGAACAAAAGAAAAAGTATCTTGTTCCTCAAGCACAAGGTAAGAAAATTGGTGCGTTTGGATTAACAGAGCCAAATGCAGGATCAGATGTAGTAGCAATGGCAACAACAGCTGTAAAAGATGGAGATAGTTACATCTTAAACGGGTCAAAAACATGGATTTCTTTATGTGATGTAGCTGATCATTTCTTAATTTTTGCGAAAACAAATCATGACTTAAAGCACCATGGAATTTCTTGTTTTATCGTAGAAAGGAATTTTGAAGGCGTTTCCACAAAAGCAATCAAAGGAAAAATGGGAATTAGAGCAGGGAATACTGGTGAAGTATTTTTAGATGATGTAAGAGTTCCAGCTGAAAACTTACTAGGTTTCGAAGGTGAAGGGTTTAAAATTGCAATGTCTGCGCTTGATAACGGACGATTCACAGTTGCGGCTGGTGCTTGCGGATTAATTCAGGCATCACTTGAAGCAAGCGTAAAATACTGTAATGAGCGAAAAACATTTGGTAAAGAAATTGGCAAACATCAATTAGTACAACAAATGATCGCTAAAATGTCATCAAACCTTGAAATCTCACGTCTATTAGTTTATAAGGCTGGTTGGTTAAAAAATAACGGAAAGAGAAATACAAGAGAAACATCACTAGCAAAATGGATTTCTTGTAATGCCGCAAATGAAGCAGCAAATGATGCAGTTCAAATTCACGGTGCATACGGATTTTCAAACGAATTCCCAGTAGAACGCTATTTAAGAAACTCAAAAGCACCTGTTATTTACGAAGGAACAAGAGAAATTCACACAATTATGCAAGCTGAATATGACCTTGGAAATAGAGAAGATAAAGTGTTAAGAAAAATGCTTCCAGCTTGGCCATTTGAAGAAGTTACGGTTGAAGCGGTGAAGTCTTTACATTGAATTATTGATTAAATATTAGTAAAAAGACTGTCCGTTTAAGACAGTCTTATTTAAGTTATTTAATATCAGTACGTAACGTATTTTGTATCTGCGGTAAAACATCTTCAACGTGATCTAGTTCTAAAATGATTTTATCGTATTTGTGGTTATTTAACGTTAAAACTAAATTTCCCTTATTAGTGCTTGAAGCTACAAAATAGTTCACTCCATCTTTTTTGAAATAGCCATATTTACTTGCGCCTAAATGTGTACCATATATTTTCCATAAAAATTGATGGGTATCCTCTATAGAAACATCCTTTATATTATTGTAGGGAACCTCGATTGTATGTTTTAATCCTAAAATTGTTTCAAGACTAGAAAGTGAAATGATTAATTTATCTTCCTCAAATAAAATTGTTTTCATTAAAAATCCCTCCTTACTTCTTATACGACTAGGGATCGTATTTCGTTCATTTATTTTAATTCAATTATAAAAATAAGCGATACTTTTTACCGAACTCGTTCATATTACAAAACTAAACAAACGTTTAATTAAATTGAATACGTTATTCAGATGCTGTGACTTGCCACGAAAAATACATTCAGTCCAATTTTGGGTCGGAAGTTTATGATAACGTTGAAAATGTAATGATAGCCATGATTTTAAAGTATACGGGCTTGAAAATATAGACTTAGTATTAGTAAAAGTAAGAAAAAAATTTGAACAATAGATAATTTTTATCATAGCTTGAAAATGCTAGGGAATGATATCATCTAGATAAAAGAATTATTTACTATTCTCAGGAGAGGTACGTGAAATGGATCAACAAGTACAAACTTATTTTGAAAACCTTGAATCAAAAGACAAGAATTTGCAATTCGAAGCCTTTAACTACATTATATCCGTTACAAAAGAAAAAGTTGATTGGTCCTATGAAGTATGGGATCGATTAAAGTCGGATCTAACGCATAAAGGAAATCACAAAAGGTCAAGAGCTGCACAATTTCTCTCAAATTTAGCGATCAGTGATCCAGAGAAAAGAATGCTAAATGATTTTCCTGAAATTTGGCAAGTTACATATGATCCAAAATTTGTTACCGCAAGACATACCTTACAATCAATATGGAGAGTAGGGTTAGCTAGTCCAGAACAAAGAGCAATCGTGCTTGATCATCTAGAAAATCGTTATTTAAATTGCAAAGAAGAGAAGAACCATACATTGATTCGTTACGATATCATTCAATGTATGAGAAACCTTTATGACGCGGTTAAGAATGAAGAGATTAAACAAAAGGCTTTCGAATTGATTGAAACTGAAGAGGATCCAAAATATCGAAAAAAATATATGACGGTGTGGAAATAAAGCACATTTAAAGTGAACCGAAAAAGTTAGACAAATAGTTTTATGCTGCTAAAGAGGATTGGACTCTGTACTGCACAGGGGACAATCCTTTTTGTTTTATCGTAATAGTAAAAAGAGTAATAAAGAAAAGAGTTTAAGTTAATGACAAATAATGTCATGCGAGTTCGGTAGAATTTCGGATGGGATTGTTGTTAGTGAATATAATGCTATAAATAATTGGAGCGGAAATAGGAGACGTGAGTTATTCACGTCTCAATTTACTTGTTAAAATAGTTTCAAATTTAAAATCTATTTTATTCTAGGCTTTCCAGTTGATCGTCGAACAATTAAATGAGGTGTGATTGTAGTTGTTACGGAATTTAATTGTTTGTTTTTATTTTCAATCAAATTAATTAGATGTTCCATAGCCAGATTTCCTAGAGACTGACTTAAATGAGTTCCCACTGTTGTTAATTGAATAGATGCATGGGCAGAAAACTCGATATTATCAATTGCACCAATGCTGATATCTTCCGGTATTCTAAAGCCTTTATTAAGAAGGAAATCCAAGCAAATTAATGCAATAGCATCCGTCGCAGCGACTATGGCTGTTGGAAATTCAATACCTGAAAATAACTCCTTACAGGCTTGGACGATGGATTCTATAGTTGTATCGGTGGTTTTTATCCAATCCTCACGAACTGCTATTTTTTGTCTATTAGCCTCTTTTTTAAACCCTTCTAAACGACCGTGAAAAGTAGATGCTTGTAGCGGGCCACCTATATACGCTAGATTTTTATGACCTAATTCGATCATATGATTAGTTATTAGTTCGCCGGCTTTTACGTTATCAATCTCAAAATAGTTTGTCCCACAGGAATGCTTGCGATTGAAGGTCACATACGGTTTGCCTTCCAAACTTTCTAAAACGGGAAAAATAGAATCATTCATTAAAATAGAAGACATTATGATTCCATCAACAGGAGCGCTTAATACTTGGTTATAAAGCATTTTATCGTTATCTATTTTATTGAAAAATACGAGTACGTTATATCCTTTTTTTGCTGCAATCGATACAATTCCCCGAGTAGATTCTTCATAAAAAGGATCATGAGTATGTCCTGTGATTAACGCAATCATATTGGTTTTCTTTTTTACGAGATTTCTAGCAATCAAATTCGGATGATAGTTTAATTCTTTAATGGCTCTCTCTACTTTCTCTACTGTAGATTGCTTAATATTTTTAGATCCATTTAATACACGAGAAACAGTAGATTGAGAGACGCCAGCTAGCCTCGCAACATCGTGTGAAGAAACCAAATAAATCACTCCAAGTTCATATAATATATAATTTAAAAATAATAGTTAATTAATTAAATAAACAATGAATACGGCAGACGTACTAAATCTTGTTACTCCCAAAACAATATAATTTTTGGAATTTTCAAGGGACTATTTTATATTATAGCAAATAAAATCGAACTTGATTAGAAGTTTTGTGCAAATTAACGAATTTTTTGAATACGTATTCATAGAAATTAGAATGAAAGTGTAATCATTACATAGTTTAGATACTTGCTGATAAAAATTTTATAAAAATCGAAAGTATACTTACTAGATCCAAGATGCAATCAACATTAAGCACAACTCGTTAGAGAATATAGATAAGTTTTCTAGATGTTAATTAAATATTTATAAAATGCTAAAAAATAAAAATTGTTTGACAATTATTAAAAATGAAGCTTATTATTAATACGTATTCATAAGTTATGGAGGGAAACATGAAAAAGAATATTTGGATTAACGGACAATATGTAGAAACAGAAAATTATTCAGATTTGCTTTCTCCTTATTCACAAGAAAAAATTGCAGATATTGCTATTGCGAATAAACTACAAACTCAGAATGCAATACAAGTTGCTTATGATTCTAAAGAAGTAATGGCCAAAATACCTGCTCACCAACGAGCAGCCATTTTAGAGAAAGTTTCGCAACTTCTTGAAGAAAATTTAGAAGAAGCTGCAAGAGTAATTGCTCTCGAGTCGGCTAAACCACTTATCTTCGCCAAAGCAGAAGTAATAAGAACGGTTGAAACATACAAATTTGCATCAGAGGAAGCAAAACGAATTCATGGAGAAACAATTCCTTTTGATGCGGCGGTTAGTGGTATTGGAAAAATAGGCTACACCATTCGAAATCCAATTGGAGTTATTGGTGCAATTACTCCATTTAATTTTCCGATGAATTTAGTTGCGCATAAAGTGGGACCAGCTATTGCTGCAGGGAATACCGTGGTATTGAAGCCAGCTTCACAAACACCACTTTCTGCATTTTATATAGCAGATTTATTCAAAAAAGCTGGTCTACCAGATGGCGTATTAAATGTCGTTACAGGACCAGGACGAGTTGTAGGTGACGCCATTGTAGAAAGTGATCTAGTTAGTATGGTGACTTTTACAGGAAGTTCCTCAGTTGGAATTGCACTTCGAGCAAAAGCAGGGCTTAAGAAAACAACACTTGAACTAGGTTCAAATGCGGCATTAATCATTGATGAGGATATTGATGTAACAAAGGCTATTGATCGCTGCTTAATGGGCGCATTTTCTAACCAAGGGCAAATCTGCATCTCTTTACAACGTATATATGTACACGAAAAAATCTATGATGAGTTTGTTTCGCAGTTTGCAAAAAGTGCTAGCGAACTCAAACTAGGTGACCCTCTAGATACTGAAACCTATGTTTCATCTCTAATTTCATCGAATGAATTGGACCGTGCTTTAAGCTGGATCGAAGAAGCAAAAGCACAGGGTGCGACTATTGCAACAGGTGGCAAAACGCTAGGTAATATTCTTGAACCTACAATTATTTTAGATGTAACAAGTAACATGAAAGTATCATGTAACGAAGTTTTTGCTCCAATTGTTTCAATTTGTAAAGTATCTTCGGTTGAAGAAGCAATTGATGCTGTGAATGATTCCCGATATGGTCTGCAAGCTGGAATTTACACTAATAGTGTTGTTAACGCGCTAAAAGCAGCGGACGATCTGCATGTAGGAGGCGTAGTTATTAATGATGTACCTACGTTCCGTGTTGATCAAATGCCATATGGAGGTGTAAAAGAAAGTGGTACAGGACGTGAAGGATTGAAATATGCAATTGAAGAGATGACTGAAATGAAACTCGTTATTTGGCACAAAGGATAAATTTTAGACATCATCTAAAATGGTTTTCATTTTTAAGTGTACCGTTTAGCTTTATCGTTTTTTAGAAGGTACTTTTTAACTGTTTATAGGTTTCTCATACTGGAAGTAGAAATGAGCGTATAGGCAGTTATACATATTACTATGATTAGCTCGTAATTAATTCAGTAATTGAAAAAACAAACATCGTAGAAAAATTATTATAAAAACGGAGGAATCAAATAATGATTAAGCAACTATCCACAAAAGAATGGCAAGAAAAGCGAGATAAATACGTTGTTAAAGGCGTTAGCAATGGAAATCGAGCAGTTGCTGTGAAAGGCAAGGGAGCTACATTATATGATTTAGAAGGTAATAAGTTTATTGACTTCGGTGCAGCTATAGGAACCATTAACGTAGGGCATTCACACCCAAAAGTAGTAGCAGCCATACAAGAACAAGCAGAAAAAATCATTCATCCTGGCTTCAATGTCGTTATGTATCCGTCATACATTGAAGTTTGTGAAAGATTGTGTGAAGCAACTCCAGGAGATTTTGAAAAAAAAGCTATTTTATTAAACAGTGGTGCTGAAGCAGTTGAAAATGCCGTGAAAATCGCAAGGAAATATACAAAACGCCAAGCAGTTGTCACATTTACTCGTGGATTTCACGGACGTACTTTAATGACGATGACAATGACGAGCAAAGTAAAACCATATAAACTTGGTTTTGGTCCTTTTGCACCTGAAGTATATCAAGCACCATATCCATATATGTACCGTAAGCCAGATGGTATGACTGATGAGCAATACGAAGCAGATGTTATTGCACAGTTTAATCAATTTTTTATAGCAACTGTAGCACCAGAGACTGTAGCGTGTATTGTCATGGAGCCGATTCAAGGAGAAGGTGGATTTGTAATACCGCCAAAATCATTTGTAAAACACGTTCGTGAATTTTGTTCAAAATATGGCATTGTGATGGTGGCAGATGAAATTCAAACCGGATTCGCAAGAACAGGAAAATTATTTGCGATGGAGCATTTCGAAGTTGCAGCTGATCTTATGACAGCTTCTAAATCTATCGCAGGTGGTATGCCACTAAGTGCTGTTATTGGTAAGGCAGAAATAATGGATATAGCAGATCCAGGTGAATTAGGTGGAACCTATTGTGGAAATCCACTTGCGTGTGAAGCCGCATTGGCAGTATTAGAAGTCATTGAAGAAGAAAAATTGTGTGAAAAAGCAGAATGGATTGGAGATGTACTTGAGAGCCGTGTGAGAAAGTGGCAATTAGAGTATAACTTCATTGGAGAATTCCGTCGTCTAGGGGCAATGTGTGCAGTAGAGATTGTAACTAATCAAAAATTAAAAACACCGAATAAAGATCTTACTACAAAAATTGCAAAAGCAGCAAATGAAGCTGGGCTTCTATTACTTACTGCAGGTTTAGATGGGAATATTATTCGCTTTTTAAGTCCACTGGTGATTACAGAAAATGAGTTAAACGAAGGTCTTGTTATTCTAGAAAACGTATTATCTAATTGCTAAATTTTGTTAAACTGATCATTAAATGATTTTCATATGTTCAAACTTTTTAAAAGTAACGTCCAAATGTGTAGATTAATGGGACTTGCTCGAGTCTTTTACTGCAAGGTTTTTATAAATTCTTTTATATTAACAGAAAAAAGGATAGGGTGAATATGGAGAAACAACACAATGGTTTACAACAAAATCTAAAACACCGTCATATTCAAATGATTTCAATTGGTGGAATTATTGGGGCAGGTTTATTCGTAGGTAGTGGGAATGTTATTCATAGTGCGGGTCCATCAGCAATTGTTGCCTATTTAATAGCGGGATTATTAGTTGCACTACTTATGAGAATGTTAGGAGAAATGGCTGCTGAGAACCCAGTTAGTGGTTCATTTTCAACGTATGCAAAAGAGTCGATTGGCCCTTGGGCAGGATACACGATTGGTTGGTTGTATTGGTTTTTCTGGTTAATTACAATTGCAATTGAAGCGATTGCAGGTGCAAATATAATGAATTCATGGTTCCCAAGTATCCCATTATGGGGCTGGGCTTTAATTCTTACATTTGTACTTACACTTACTAATATTTTATCAGTGAAAACATTTGGAGAGTTTGAATATTGGTTTGCCATTACAAAGGTAGTGGCGATCTCAGCGTTTATGTTATTAGGTCTTGCAATTTTATTCAAATTAATCCCTACGATCCAGTCTCCGGGATTTTCAAATTTGACACAACACGGCGGATTTTTCCCGAAAGGTATAAGCGCAATATTAGGTGGTTTTATGACAGTTATGTTTGCTTTCTTTGGGGCTGAAATTGCAGCAATTGCTGCTGGAGAATCAAAAGACCCTCAAAAATCTGTTGTTACTGCCATTAATACTGTTGTTTGGCGTGTAGCATTGTTCTACATTGGGTCAGTATCTATTTTAGTTTTATTAATGCCTTGGGATGATGCAAAATCATTAAGTAGCCCATATGTAACGTTGCTTAACAATTTAGGGATTCCAGGAGCTGGAACAATCATGAAGGTTGTTGTACTTTTTTCAGTACTCTCATGTTTAAATTCAGCACTTTATACGAATTCTCGAATGCTTTATTCTTTGGCGCAGCAAGGAAGTGCACCGAGAATCTTTACAAAAGTAAATAAAGGTGGATCACCGTATTGGGCCGTATGGGCAAGTTCAGCTTTCGCCTTCCTAGCGGCAATTTTTAACTTTATTTCACCTGATAAACTTTTTTCATTTCTCTTGAATGCATCAGGTTCAATTGCTCTTCTAGTGTATATTGTTATTGCAGTATCACATGTAATAAAGCGAAGGCAAGCTGAGAAAACGGGAAAAGTGTTACGATTAAAAATGTGGGGTTTCCCATATGTTACTTACGTTACTATACTAGTGATGATCGTCATCTATTTTTCGATGTACTTTATGGATGATCTTCGCTCTCAATTCTATTTAACATCATTAATTACAGTTTTAGTGATTTCTTCCTTCTTTATTTTTAAAATTGGAAAAAAAGAAGAAGTTGATTCAAACAGCAGGCGGACTAATATACCTAGTTGATGATAAAAAGAAACAAAAATTGCAATTGTTATGAAAGCTTTACATATTAATTGCATTAGAAAATTCAAAAAGAAGACCGTGTATTGAAGGTCTTCTTTTTATGAAAATTTCCTCAAAACTAACACAAAAATTTTAAAAATGATGCGTTTTTTTAAAGAGTAAGTTTATTTTGTTTTTTGTTTTAACCTAATGAAAAATTGCTAAATTCATCTATCGTATCAAAATAAAATGTTGATTCATTTTTCATTTGTTGTTTAATAGTTTAACATGGAAAAGAGAAGTTGTTTTCTAGTTCATCATCTGTTTAATTAAATCACGATTTCGTTGTTTAAACACTTCATTGTGAGATGAAACCATTGCTGATCCACTAGCATCTGGTTGAATATATTGCTTTGCTTTATTTACGGCATTAGCGGCATCTTGAAATGCGCCAGCAATTAATTGTAACTTTCCTTCATGCATTAGAATATCTCCGGCTGCATAGATTCCTTCAATCGAAGTTTCACTCGTTGTATTCCCTTTAATATAGAAATCTTGAATCATTTCTACTTTTATTTCACTGTTATTTAATAAAGAAGTATCTTGTTCATAACCGTGGTTTATGATTACTTCATCAATTGTCAAGTGAGATATTTCACCAGTTTCGTTATTTGTTAGTTCAACTTTTTCTATTTCTTCATGATTTTCACAAGCAATTAATTTCGTAATTGATGTATTGAATAGACAGTCTACTGAACTATTCATTAATTGAGAGACTTGTGCTTCATGACCTTTTAGAGCATCTTTTCGGTAAGTTAAATAAACTTTCTTAGCAACCGGCTCTAATTCATTAGCCCAATCAATCGCAGAGTTACCGCCACCGGAAACGATTACAGTTTTGTCTTTAAAATGTTTAAGTGATTTTACTGTATAGTTTAAATTTGAAACTTCAAATCTTTCTGCACCATCTATTTTAAGCTTCGTTGGGTTTAATATTCCACTACCAACTGCAACAATAATTGTTTTAGAATAATGCTTTTGACCTGAAGAAGTATGTAAAATAAAAATGCCATTATCATCACGAGTGATCGTGTCGACTTTTTCATTTAATACAACTGTAGGATCAAACGTTATACCTTGCTGAACGATTTGGCCGATGAATTTCTCACCGGGAATTGGTGGCTGTCCTCCAACATCCCAAATCATCTTCTCAGGATAACAATGGACTTTCCCACCTAATTCAGATTGAAATTCTATTATTTTTGTTTTCATTTCTCTTAAACCACTATAAAAAGCAGAGTATAGTCCAGCAGGACCTCCCCCGATTACTGTTACATCATATAGATCATTTATATTCATTTCCGTCTCACTCCAGAATATTCTGTCATTGATTATCATTCTCAATAAAATATAAACCATTTTTGAGAAATTTTCAATAATTTCACTAAAAATTAATATTGACAATAATAGTAAATAGACTTATATTTACCTAGTAACATTTATTGATAATAATTATCATTCTCATTAACGGTTTGAATATTAGATGAATGGAGGTCCGTTTATGGTTCGGTTATATACTAATGAATTGACCATTGGTTATGGTGATCGTTTGATTGTAAAAGACCTTAATATAAAAATTCCGGATAAACAAATTACAACAATCATCGGTTCAAATGGATGCGGTAAATCGACTCTTTTGAAGGCGATTACAAGAATAATCTCTCATCAATCCGGAACGATTATCTTAGATGGAGAAAACATTGCTTCAGAGAATACTAAATTACTAGCTAAAAAAATGGCGATTCTACCTCAAACACCAGAGAGTGCAAGTGGTTTAACAGTAGGTGAACTAGTATCTTACGGGCGATTCCCATATCAAAGTGGTTTTGGCAGATTAACTAAAAAAGATATTGAAGTAATTGACTGGGCACTTGAGGTTACAGGTACAAAGGAATATAAGTACAAGTCAGTTGATTCACTTTCAGGAGGTCAACGTCAACGAGTTTGGATCGCAATGGCGTTAGCACAAGAAACTGAAATCATTTTCCTTGATGAGCCTACTACATATTTGGATTTAGCTCATCAGCTCGAAATTTTAGAGTTGTTACAAAAGCTGAATCAGGAGCAAGACCGTACGATTGTAATGGTTTTACATGACCTAAATCAAGCAGCTAGATTTGCGGATTATATCATCGCACTTAAAGATGGGGAAATCGTAAAAGCAGGTTCTTGCGAAGAAGTTATTACACATGAAGTTCTAAAAAAAGTTTTTTCGATTGACACAGTAATTGGAAGAGACCCAAGAACAAATAAACCAATGTGCATTACATACAACTTACTTAAGGGAGAAGAGAAAAATGAAGAAAATCTTAATACCATTTCTTTTAATATTCGTGCTAATTATTAGTGCATGTAGTAAAGGAGCATCAAGTACAGAAAGCTCAAAGAATGTACCAAAAAAGTCTGGAACTATTACATATCAATCTCAAAATGGTCCAGTTAAAGTCCCAGCAAATCCTAAACGTGTAGTAGTATTATCTTCGTTTGCAGGAAATGTAATGTCTTTAGGAGTTAATATCGTCGGTGTAGATTCTTGGTCTAAGTCGAATCCTCGCTGGGCTGAAAAATTAAAAAATGCTGAAGTAGTTTCAGATGATAATATCGAAAAAATTATTGAGTTAAATCCTGATTTAATCATTGGTTTAGATAATGTTAAAAACCTTGATAAATTAAAGAAAATCGCACCTACTGTAGTTTATACATACGGCAAAGTAGATTACTTAACTCAACATATTGAAATTGGAAAATTATTAAACAAAGAAAAAGAAGCGCAAGCTTGGGTAGATGATTTTAAAGCCCGTGCACAAAAGGCCGGAGAAGAGATTAAAGCTAAAATTGGTCCAGATGCAACTGTTTCGGTAATTGAAAAATTCGACAAGCAGCTTTATGTATATGGTAACAACTGGGGTCGTGGAACAGAGATTCTTTTCCAAGAGATGAAATTAAAAATGCCTCAAAAAGTTGAAGAAAATGCATTGAAACCAGGATATTATGCAATCTCCTTAGAAGTACTTCCTGAGTTTATGGGTGACTATGTAATCTTCAGTAAATTTGATCAAACAGATACTTCTGTAGAAAAAACAGATACTTACAAAAATATACCAGCAGTAAAGAATAAGCACGTTTTCGGAGTAAATGGAAGTGAATTCTATTTCAATGATCCAGATACTTTAGACATGCAATTAGAATTCTTTAAAAAGCAATTTTTAGGTAATTAACAAAAATAAGAGTAGGAATTCTATTATTCCTACTCTTATTATTTAGACATTGTCCAAAAATTTTATTGCAGACTGATTCAGTAATGAGCACTGCAGAAAGCGAGCGTTTGGCGGGCAGTCTGAAGACATTCTATAAAGAGAAGATGAGAGGCTAATGACACAAAAAAACAAAGGCACTGTTCCATTCTTTTTTAAATTTATATTGGGGATTATCATTTTTATCGTTATGTTTGTAATCTCAATTGTTTTCGGAGCAGCGGATACAACCGTTGGTGATGTCTGGAATGCAATTTTTACAAATATGAATAGTCAACAGATTTCTATTATTAGAGAGTTACGGTTACCCCGAGAGGTAGCGGCAATATTTGTAGGGGCAGCTCTTGCAGTGGCAGGCGCTATCATGCAAGGTATGACAAGAAATCCTCTTGCAGATCCAGGTCTGCTTGGATTAACAGCAGGAGCAAATGCAGCATTAGCAATAACAATGGCTTTCCTACCAAAAGTAAATTATTTTGGGATTATGATAGCTTGTTTTATTGGTGCAGCGGTCGGTTCACTAATCGTTTTTGGTATTGCTACAGTGAAAAAAGGCGGCTTTTCTCCATTTCGTATTGTTTTAGCAGGAGCGGCTGTTACAGGTTTTTTAACTGCTATTTCTGAAGGGGTAGGGATTTACTTTAAAATATCTCAAAATATTTCAATGTGGACTTCAGGTGGATTAGTTGGTACTTCATGGGGGCAAGTAAAAACGATTACACCATTTATTGTAGTTGGTATTCTAGTAGCAATTTTCTTGGCGCGTCAATTAACAATACTTAGTTTAAATGAAGAGGTTGCTGTAGGTTTAGGTCAAAATATCCCAAAAATCAAAGCAATCTTATTTGTAGTAATCGTTTTACTAGCTGGAGCGGCAGTTGCTCTAGTAGGAAATATGGCATTTCTTGGTTTAATGGTACCTCATTTGGTACGTGGATTCGTCGGAACTGATTACCGATTTATTATACCGATGTCTGCTATTTTTGGTGCTACATTCTTACTTTTGGCAGATACACTTGGGCGAACAATTAATATACCTTATGAAACACCTGTTGCAGCGATTGTTGCAATGATTGGCCTTCCTTTCTTTCTATTTATCATACATAAAGGAGGCAAAGAATTCTCATGATACACCCTGCTATTATTAGAAAACAAAGGTTTATTCTGTTAATACTCTTTATACTTATTCTATTTACAATGTTTATTGGAATGGGAATGGGATTTTCAGCAATACCATATAGTAGATTACTTCCAACATTTTTAGGGGATGGTACATTTAAAGAAGAGTTTGTCATCTTTTCAATTCGATTACCTAGAATGATTATATCTTTAATGGCGGGAATGGCACTTGCATTATCTGGTGCAATTTTGCAAGGGGTAACACGAAATGATATGGCTGAGCCTGGAATACTAGGTTTTAATGCTGGTGCAGGTGTAGCTATTACAGTATTCTTTTTATACTTTCCAATTGAAGCAGGATCGTTTGTTTATTTAATCCCAATCGTTGGATTTTGTGGTGCTGTTGTTACAGCAATTATTATTTACTTATTTTCTTATAAGAAAAATACGGGTTTACAACCTATAAGACTCGTTTTAGTAGGTATTGGTTTTTCGATGGCTCTTTCAGGAATCATGATTGTATTAATTTCATCTTCGGAACGTGCTAAAGTAGATTTTATTGCAAAATGGTTAGCAGGTAATATATGGGGGACAGATTGGCCGTTTATTTGGGCATTCTTACCTTGGCTAATTGTATTAATTCCGTTTACTCTATATAAAGCAAACACATTAAACCTTCTTAATTTAAATGAGCCTGTTGCAATCGGGGTAGGGGTCTCATTAGAAAAGGAAAGAATTGTTTTAATGTTAGCAGCAGTTGCATTAGCAGCATCTGCTGTTTCAGTAACAGGAGGAATTGCGTTTATCGGATTAATGGCACCCCATATTGCTAAAAGTTTAGTTGGCCCGAGAAATCAATTATTTATACCCATCGCAATTTTAATTGGTGGATTATTACTATTAGTTGCCGACACAATCGGAAGAAACTTAGTCGATCCAGAAGGAATACCAGCAGGGATTATAGTTGCCCTAATCGGTGGACCTTACTTTGTCTATTTAATAATAAAAAAGGCTTAATTAATAAAAAAAGACATTGTGAACAACACAAATCGTTCAAACAATGTCTTTTTTTTATTTTTAAACAGTTAATTCTTCATTGAAGTATTTAATTTGTCCGTCTTTTAAAGATTGAATACGAGCGAGAGATTCAACTCGATAACCGCGATCACGCAGAATCTTTCCACCATCTTGGAATGATTTTTCAATTACGATACCGAAGCCAACTGTTTCTGCTTTCGCTTGTTCCATGATTGAAAGTAAACCAAGAGCTGCCTGTCCGTTTGCTAAGAAATCGTCTATTACTAATACTTTATCGCCTTCGTCTAACCATTTATGAGAAATTGAAATTTCATTTTCTTCTTTTTTTGTAAATGAATATACTTTAGCAGTATAAACATCTTGCTGCATTGTGATTGATTTTTTCTTACGTGCAAAAACTAGAGGGACATTTAAAGCAAGTGCTGTCATTAGCCCAGGTCCGATACCTGAAGATTCTATAGTAACTACCTTTGTTATTTTTTCTTCAGAAAATAAACGCGCAAATTCTTCCCCAATTTCTTTCATTAAAACAGGATCCATTTGATGATTTAAGAAAGCATCCACTTTTAATACATCATTTGCTAAAACGATTCCTTCTTGTTCAATTTTTTTTAGTAAAAATTCCATAATGATCCCCCTTAATCTAAACAAAAAACTCAAAACATGTACTTCACTGTATAAAATGAGTGAAGTAACACATTTTGAGTCTTTGATTCGCTAGAGCTAACATGTCAGATGTGTTACCACTCATAGTCGGTAAATTTACGGTTAACCGGTAGAAACTTGTGAGCCATATCCTCACTATTATACGAGTGAAATTTATAATTTTAATGAAACTATAACATGTTAATAGATTCTGGTCTAGCAATTAATAGGTGTAAATTATTAGCATTATTGAATACTACTTAATACAATTTACAAATAAACTTAGTGAATTCCTTTATTAAATCCTGGTCATAAACGGTACCACTTTGTTTTTGAATTTTTTTTAACGATACTTCAATTGAACATTTTTTTCGATAAGAACGATCATGGGTCAGTGCATCAAAACTATCAATTATTCTAATTACTTTCGAATTAAAATCAATTTCGTTACTATATAAACCTTCATAGCCAGTCCCATCAATATTTTCATGATGATACCGTACAGCATTTAAAATATCATTATGATATGAAAAATTTTTTAATAAATCATACCCATAAATTGTGTGATTCTTCATTAGATTCCACTCGAAATCAGTAAGAGGACCTCTTTTTGCAACGATTGAAATCGGTATTTTAAGCTTACCAATATCATGTACATAACCAATAAAATGCAATTGATTTGATTGATGTAAAGAGAGATCTAAATATCTACCAAATTTATACGCCATTTCACCTACACGCATCCCGTGTAAAAAAGTACCATGATCAAGTTGCCTTAATAGTTCAACTAACTCATTTGTGACTAATGTTGACTTTTCTTTTATCATAAAATCACCTTTGAATGCTTATTCAAAATAAAATTTATTTTAATAAATGCGCGATATGATTAATATCGCGCTGTGAAAGAGTAGAACTAATTACCGCAATTGGAACAATTTCGATATCAATTTGAAAATCAGCAATGATAAAGTCCAAACGTAATTCACTAACCGTTTCAGGACTCAGTACGCCGTTTTGAAGTTCAACAAATTGTATTTTATCTCCAAATTCTTTTATTAGTTTAGTTGTTATATACTGTCTTACACCATAGCCTTCACTACTTAACAGTAGTACCCTTTTTTTTACTAATGATAATTTAATAATGATTGCTTGAATATTTAATGTGATTTTAGCAATTACTTCATTACTTACTTCTGGGTATGAAAAGAAATTGCACCAATTACGAAATACAGTTTTTACTTTATTAAATAACTCCGGATATCGCTTTTTAACGTATTCGGAAATGAGACAAGATCGATCAATTCTACCGTTTAAAAAAAGAACTAGGGAAAAGGCTTTAAATTGTTTTTGAAGAGTGAGAATAAAATCATTATGATCATGTAATTTTATACTAAGCTTTTTTTCGAGCATCGTAACGAGCTCGTGTAATTCTATATATTGTTTTTCTGATTTATTATGATAGTTATTTATAATTTCATTTTGAGGTTCATTATCGCTAGAAAAATAAGGGGATGCAGATATCATTATAGAAAGAGCGTTTAGTTCATTTAATGGAATTGAAACTTTATAAATATTTTCTAGCTGTACGCATATATCAGTTGCAACTGAAAAAAACTTTGAATCCTTAATATTGTTTGAAGGATTTAAATCCAATTGAATATCTCGATCGATTCTTTGAAGCATCGTACCAACATAATAAATATATTTATATATAGTAGGTGGAAATAAAAGTAAATTATTTTTTTCAGCTGACTTTGTAACTACTTTTTTTATAATAGAAAACGATAGTGAATCATAAGCCCATTTATTTGTATAGGAATATAGACCATACAATACGTCACAGCATAAGATTCTTTTTTGAAACTCATTGCCTACAATTTCAAGTGGTGCACGCTTCAAACTTAAATTATACGACTTTAATAAGGTGTCTACTCGTTCGAGAATCTTGTAAACAGTATTGTGATGCGTATATAAGACTTTTCCTAAATCACTAATGTGTTCAATGTCTTTTATTAGAATAAACATGATTACCTGAAGCGATAAAGAGTTTTTAACAAAAAGTGAACGAACTTGATCAAGCGAGGAATTAATTGGATTATTTATATAAATACCTTTTCCTTTTATTGTTTCAATATGCCATCCTTCTGGGAATGTTGCATTGATAATTTGTATATCAGTTCGAATTGTTTTCTCAGTGCAATTTAAATTTTTAGCAAGCTCCTCCGTTTTGAACCATTTTTCTTGACTACTTAAAATATCGATTAAGTGTAATCTTCTTAAACTCGCCTTATCCATCTCATCTCCTACTTTGATTTAAAATAATATTTTTACTAACATAAATAAGCTAACTATTTTTGTGATAACAATCACAAAAAGTGTTGTTGAGATAATGTTTTCAAAATTATTTTAAACTTATATGATGAATAAAGATATGACTATTTTTACCGTTAAAAACGGTAATAAATATACTTTAATCGACAATCTCTTGTTATATAGCGGAAGGCATATATGAACTTTATATATTAACTGTTTTTACCTATCAAAACGGTAAAAAAGAGCATTTGAAACTTTAATAAGCAAGGCTATAATTTATTTTGAAAAGGAACTCGTTTAATTTGTGATTGATTGTATACGGATGTGATCATGAGTGTAGCTCTAAATGGAGAAATGAGGAGGCAAATGATGGGTATAGTGTTACTTTTTTTTATCCTAGGAAAACTTTTGCTAGTTCAGTCTATGTTACATAGCCGAATTACTTTGTTTGGATTATTATTAAGTATTTTTATTGTTGTTTTACTATATTTACTTCCAATCTTTTTAGAATTCAATAAAAGAGAACGATCTATTGGTTATAGTTATACTTCATTAGTGGTTGGAACTATATTTTTAATCTGTACTGTTTATGAAAGATATGCTGTTTTTGTAATTACTACTCTTGATCAAACAGAAGAAATCTCCAATACAATATTCTCTTTTTTTATGATAGGGGACTTACTTTTCATTTTTGATTTTCTATTATTACTATACCTCATACTATTCAAAGTACTTAAAATAAAGGCAGCGCAATTAATTTTTGGAAAAGAAATCAGGATAAATAAAAGAGGAATTAAAAAGAATGTATATTCATATTCCCCCCTTAATAACATTAAGCTTAATGAAGATTAAGTTATAACTGATTTTAATGATGAAAGAGTAAAGAAAAAAATGAATGACGTACGAAAAACCTCACTTTTGATGTGAGGTTTTTTTGTACTTTCAAACAGCTCATAAATTGGGCAAGTGAATCGGTAACAATGCCCAAGTACTCATCATATTTTGTTGATGAGAGTCTACGTTTCCGTAGATTCAAATTAGGTAATCGTATTTATTTTTTATAAGTACGTTATGTTTTTATTCGCTTTCAAATATTATGTCGGAGGTTATAAAAATGTATGATTTTCAAAGAGAGCTTCAAGAATTAAACGTTGGACAGTTTCAATCTAGTCAAGTAGTTCCATGGGATTATAATCAGTATCAAAATCAAGATGCACGTATGTGCTTTGGCTTTGCATGTTTTTTCCCATTTTTTAGTTGTTTTGGTTGTTTTGGTTGTGGAGGCTGTTTCCGTTGCGGAGGTTGCGGTCACTGCGGTCGCTGTCACCGTTAATTGTAATGTTTCATAAAAACTATTTGTCCATTTAGACAATAAACCCCTACTGATCTTATGTAGGGGTTTTCTAGTTATGTTATGACATAAGGAATACATAATATACATAGGATTATGAAGAAAGTATTTATTTTATTCAATGTACAACTCACTGTATCGAAGGGGTTGAAAAGGATGTCAAAATTGAGTCCATCTGCACGTCTAAAGGTTAATCGAGATACTTTTTTTGTACCTGATTCGAATGGAGGTGTTTATTTTAGGAATAACTTAAGTTCATTTCGAATGGAAGGTGCATCTGTTTACCAGTGGATTGAAAAGCTACTTCCTATGTTTAACGGTGAACACTCATTAGAAATTTTAACAAATGGTTTGCCTGACCAATACCGAGAAAGAGTATATGAAATTGGTGAGATTTTATATAAAAATGGCTTTGCACGGGATATAAGTAAGGATCATCCACATCAATTATCTAAAGAGATTTTAACTAAGTATGCAAGTCAAATTGAGTTTTTAAATTGTTTTGGAGACTCTGGTTCATATCGTTTTCAAACCTATCGCCAATCTAAGATATTGGCAATTGGTTCTGGAACAATTGTCACTTCGTTAGTCTCAGCCTTATTAGAGTCGGGGTTAGCGAAATTCCATCTTTTAATAACGAATAATGAGAATACAGAAAAAAAACGAATAAAAGAAATTGTAGACAACGCACAAAGGACAGATCATGAAGTCGAAGTTGAATTAATTAAGAGAAAGAAGCTTTCATTACAAGAGATTGTTTCTACTTTTGATTCGATTTTATACGTAACAGAAGATGATCATGTTTATGAGCTGAAAATGCTCAATGAGATATGTAAAAGAGAGAAAAAGAGATTTATCCCAGCAATTTCTTCGCAAAAGATCTGTATGGCCGGACCACTAGTGACTTCAAATTCTGATGCTTGCTTCGAATCGGCTTGGAGAAGTGTGCATCAAAACATACTCTGTGAAGAAGGGATCAACCAACCATTGTCTTCGATTACATCAGCAATGTTGGCAAATATAATGGTGTTCGAGTTATTTAAGGATATTACAAATTCACGCGAAACAGAAAAGAATAATCAGATTTATATTATTAACCAAGAGACGCTAGAGGGCAGTTGGCACACATTCTCTCCTCATCCACTAGTCGCTGGAAAGGCGAAAGCTAAAATAGTTCATAATTTTGAGGAAAAGTTAGAGCAAAACAAACCTAGAGGAGATCAAAGTAAGTTATTAACTTACTTAGGGCAGTTCAATTCACAAGAAACTGGATTATTTCACGTTTGGGATGAGGGCGAATTAAATCAACTTCCATTAGCTCAATGTCGGATACAAGTAGTAGATCCTCTTACAGAAGGTCCAGTAAAACTATTAACGAGTAGGATTTGTACTGAATTAACTCATGAAGAAGCACGAAGAGAGGCGGGACTTACTGGAGTTGAAATGTATGTATCTCAAATAGCCAGTCAACTTATTATGAATTCTGATTCTGATGTTGTAGAGTGTATTGAACCTGGGGAATACATCGCAATCGCTACTGGTCAAACTTTTTCAGAAAGTATTTGTAGAGCACTACAAAAATATTTGTCTGAGGAGCTTAATAAACAAACGGGTAATCAAAATCATATTCAAGAAATTAAAGCAATAAAAATTGAAGATGATTGTGCTCAATTTTATTTACAAACATTAAATACAATACATGAATCTCCAAAAATAGCATTAGGAAAAGAGATTTGTGGATTTCCAGTAGTCTGGATTGGTACAGAAAAAGGCTGGTATAGAAGTGTTGGTTTAAATAGAACAATGGCTTTACAAGATGCACTAAAACAAGTACTTAAGGAATCGCAAAATAAAACCCCACTACTTGCATCAACAGCTATCCAGAGTTCATCAGTTTTAGTGGAAGAACAGCAAGTATCTGAAATGATGATCACTGAATCTAATCGTGCTGTACATTCTGATTTATTAGTCTCGGCGATCGATATCTTAAAACAAAATAATATGGAATTACTAACATTGGAATTTATGCTTGAATCGATTAATGTAGATGAACTTGCGGGAGTTTATGGTGTCTTGTTAAGAGAGGTGAGCTCGATTTGAATTCAACGGTTACCATTTTTGGGGAGGGATTATTAAGTAAGTACACATCCGAAATTCTTTTAAATAAATATAAAATAGTTCAACAGAAAGATTTAGAGACTCCGGTTTCCGAGGATACTAGTTTAATACTTATTTTGGATGATGCATGGAACCCTAAGATTTATGAAAAAGCAGATGAAACTTTAAGGATAGGAACTGTTCCATGGCTACGTGCTTGTGTATCATTTGGGGAAGGTGTAATCGGACCTTTAGTACATCCAGGGCAAAAAGGATGTATAAAGTGTGCCGATTTTAGACGTTTAATGGCTGGTAGAGAGCGCATAGAAATGCTAGAAATAGATCATCAGTTATTAGAAGGTGATGGAGTATCAGATGATGTATGGGGTACAAGAACGGGACTTTTACAAATGGCCTACTTAATTGTAGCTGAAGTAGAAAAATTTATGAACGGTAAAGAAACTCGTCTAGAGGAACGTATTTTTTTACTAAATATGAAAACATTCAAAAGCTCTAATCACTTTTTTTTACCAAATCCTTTATGTCCAACTTGTGGTGAATTAGAAGATGATTCTTCTGATTCTGCTATTATTTCACTCGAGCCTAGTATGAAAGTTTCTCCAACTAGCTATCGTAGTCGCTCAATGGATGAATTAAAAAAAGTGTTAGTTAAGGACTATTTAGGTCAAAAGACAGGGTTTTTAAATGGAAAGGCAATAGATCTAACCACGCCATTTGCAGATGTAGCCGTATACCTACCGTTACTCCAAGGGGATGAAGGAACAGCAGGACGTACACTTTCATATGAATCTAGTGAATTAACTGCCATTTTGGAAGGGTTAGAAAGGTATTGCGGCCTCACTCCAAGAGGGAAAAAAACGGTAGTACATGATAGCTATAACAACGTAAAAGAGTATGCAATTAATCCTGAAATTGTCGGTACTCATTCGAAAGAGCAATATGCTCTGCCGCGTTTTCCATTTAAGAAGTTTAATCCTAAACGGAAGATTGATTGGGTATGGGGCTATTCATTTATGAAGGAAGAGCCGATTCTTGTACCAGAGTTGCTTTCATACTATAGTCTAGGATGCGGACACGGTTTTGTGTATGAAACTTCCAATGGATGTGCATTGGGAGGCAGTTTAGAAGAAGCTATATTCTACGGTATTTTGGAAATTGTTGAACGGGATTCATTCTTAATGACTTGGTATGCTCAGTTGCCTCTTCCTCGACTTGATCCAAAATCGGCTAAGGATCAAGAACTCGATTTAATGATTGAACGCATGCGTTTAGTTGGCGGATACGATCTTCACTTATTTAATTCCACGATGGAAAATGGAATTCCAAGTATTGTTGCCATTGCAAAAAACCGTAAAGAACATGGTTTAAATCTCATATGTGCAGCAGGCGCTCATCTTGATCCAGTTAGGGCAGTTAAAAGCGCAGTACATGAGTTAGCTGGCATGATGTTAACATTGGATAAAAAGTTTGAAGAAAATTACGCTCAAAATATGAAAATGCTTTTAGATAATAATCTCGTTAAACAAATGGATGATCATGGAATGTTATATGGGTTACGACAAGCAGAGGAGCGTCTGAAGTTTTTATTAGATGATAATCGTCCATTAAAGACTTTTGAAGAAGAATTTAAATGGGATACAAACCATCTTGATTTGACGAATGATTTAAAGGATATTCTACAAGTATTTAAACAATTAAATCTTGATGTCATTGTAGTCGATCAAACTACACCTGAAATCAAAAGAAATGGATTATCTTGTGTAAAAGTCTTAATTCCAGGAATGTTGCCTATGACATTCGGCAATCATCTAAAACGATTGAATGGACTTGATCGAGTGTTAAAAGTTCCTGTTAAAATGGGCTATACGAAGAAGCCGCTAAAGCCGGAGCAGCTCAATCCATATCCGCACCCGTTCCCATAGGTGGTGTTATAGGAGGTCATTGGATGAGTTTACAAACATTTCTACACAATCTTCATTTTGATATTGAAAAGGCAAATCAATCGGATTGGGAAGTAGATTGGGAGGATGCCCCACTAACTTATAAGCTTTATATAGATTTACCTACTATTCCACTTTCTCTTAACGTTCCATTATCCTTAAAAGAAAAAAGGGACTCAATTGAGCCGAATTTAGACGAAATAGGCTACTTTCTATGGTATGTATATGGAATAGCTCAAGTTGCTCAAACAGCAATACCTTCCGGTTCCAACGAAATGGTTAATATGATGTCTTCAAACCGAAGATTCATTCCATCGGGTGGAGGATTGTATCCGAATGAATTGTATTTATATCTTAAGTCTGACCAAGTCACTTCGGGGATTTATCATTATGATGTTGCTAGACATTGCTTAGTTTTATTAAGAGAAGGAAATTTTGATTCTTATATAACAAGAGCTTTAGGAAATAGATGTGATCTTCCAAAGTGTTTTGGTACAATTTTTATTTCAACAATGTTTTGGAAAAACTTCTTTAAATACAATAATTTTTCATATCGCCTTCAAGGGTTAGATTGCGGTGTGCTAATTGGACAGATTTTAGAGATGGCTAAACGCTTTGGGTTTAAAGCGGGAGTATATTACCAGTTTCTAGATCAAGCAATCAACCATTTAATCGGCATAAACGAACGTGAGGAAAGTGTATATGGAGTAATTCCACTCACTATTGAAGAATCTACCTTAATTTCAAAAGTTAATGTAAAAAGTAAAAATTATAATTCTATCGATTTAAGTAAAGAGCTCCAAACAGTTTCACATAAATATTTAGTAAAATCAAAAAAGATTAAAGAGTTCCCGATGCTAATTAAACTGAATAAAGTTTCGATGATCGAATCGACACAAACATTTAGAAAAGTTGATGAAGCAGTTGATGCTTTAGATGAAAGGCATCGAATAATATTACCTAAAGTGGAGCGCCTATCCTATGATTTAGCCACTATATGTAAAGAACGGTTTTCACCTGAACTTGACTTTGTTTTACGCCCTATTAGTCAAATAAACCTAGCAACACTACTTAAAGAGGCAACAGCATCCTTCTCATATATTAATGATTTAGATGGAACCTTTAAAAATAATAATAACCGGCCAAAATTATATTTATGTTTGTATAACGTTGAAGGCATTAACAATGGTGCTTATTATTATGATGACCATACCCATACGCTAATACAAACTAAATTAGGCGATCATCGTATGCAACTCCAAAATGGAATGAGTGCCCCAACGGTTAATTTATTCCAAGTGCCAATTTGTATACATGTAGTGGGGAATATGGAGCATATAAAATCGACACATAGTTATAGAGGCTATCGAGTCCAACAGATGGAAGCTGGCATAATGGTTCAACGTTTACTAATAGCCGCATCAGCATTAGGATTAGGGGGGCATCCACTACTTGGATATAATGTAAAATTATGCGATGAGCTATACAAATTAGACGAAATAGGAAAAACAAGTTTAATCCAAATACCAATAGGTCATTATCGGAATCGACCTTGGTTAAAAGGAAATTTGCATAGTTAATAAAAAGCTAAAAACTAAAACAAGAATACTTTCTGTGTATTCTTGTTTTTTTGTTCCAGTTTATAACATATGAGTATTTGACGGATTAATTAAGAAAATTGAATCCACCAAACCCAATGGTGGCGTGGGTTAAATACTCAATCGACACATTTTCGACATACAAAAGTCTCAAAAATTAGAATGAATAGTTCTTTTGAATTAAAATTATATAGTATAATTAATTTAGTTATTATTTAAGTATAAAAAAACCTTCTGAAAAGAAGGTTTTTTGTTTTATTCTCCAGTATATAGATTCGTAGAAGAATTAGACTTTTTTGTGAAAAACCTTCTTAAAATTATTCTTTGTGTTTACCGAAAAAATTATATTAAAACGATATTAATATTGTTATAAATACTA
>NZ_NTZO01000477.1 GCF_002559405.1 Bacillus sp. AFS001701
GCATTCTTATTACAATTTATTTATTTTCTATTTTATGTTTTCATTCTTTATTATTATAACGCAAAAAAAGACCTTCTGCATTCAGAAGGTCTTTAGACCCTACAAAACTCTTTTCATAATAGAGCTTATAACTCTATATCAATAATCTCCTTACCAACCAAGCGTGCGCCTTGTTTGGCTACGACAATTCCACTTGTAGAAGTGAATACGTTGTTTGCTACAATTTTATCCATTACTTGATTGATTAATGTTGGATTAACTGGAATTGTTGGATTGTCTACTGTTAGCGTAACAATTTTTTCGTTTTCATTTAAAAATTTAAGCTCTAATGTTTGAATCATATCGCTTTCCTCCTTTTTTATAGACTGTTTAAAAGTAGTCCATTGCTTAATACTTCTAGCTCTACTAATGGTAGATCTTGCAATGATGCTAAGGCATTTCCGATTTCACTTAGCTTCACTAAATCAACATCAACTCGGACATTTTTATATGCCTTCCTCTTGATAATGATTTTTCCTTGTGCATCTTTTCCTGCATGTAAATTTACATACAATGTTAGTTGTTGAGTAGCAATTTGTGCCATTTTCAACTCCCCCTTTCGATGTATATGTACTTAATAAAGGGGGGATTTTCGTTAATGGTTAATTATTTTTTTGATGTTCAAGATCCAATTTTCACGTCTACAATATCACTTAATAACAGCTCCATATATCCAGCCTGTTCTTCATAAATAGATAGCCTATTTTGGTATAAATTAATTTTCCCTATTTTTCCTTTTACATTATGGTGATAGTGGTCTTTATAATAAGTAATTTGTACACTTTCATCTTCGTGAATTGCCTGTTGAAGATGACGGTTCATTTCCTCTAATAGTTGTTCATCTACATCTTTTTGTTGTTCATAATTTTGTGATACTTTCCAATCACGAAGCATTTTTACATGTTCTGGTAGCATCATTGACGTCCATTTAATCGTGCCACGGTCACGAATCATCGGCATTCTTCTCCTTTTCTTCTCTTTTTACCTTAGGTAGAACTAGTAGCTTTCACATGCAGGGGGAAAAGGACAAAAGGAAATTTTTTAACCTTTATGTCCACCTACCAGCTTGCTTCGGGCAAGTGCTGTTCCTCCTTCCGCATAAGAAACAGCCCAAAGGAGCGAAGATGATCCGTATTTTTTTCGGACTGCGTCCATCACATATCCTAAATTGCGCTTTTGAGGTTTTTTCTGATCAAACAAATTTAACTGCATGATTTCATCACTTACAATATTCGAAAGAGAAATGAGAATTTGCCGAACTGTCTTCCCTTCATAATATCGATCAAATAGTTTTGTACAAATCTCATACAAATCTGAAGTAATATTTGTAGGTTCATCCATTGTAAACGCATGGGAAAATCCTCCACCGAATTCTTCCCGACTATATCCAATTCCTAATGTAATCGTACGTCCTGCCTTCCTAGCATTACGAGTTCGGCGTGCAACCTCTTCACACATTTCACGAATAACAAATTTAATTTCTTCAACTTTCGTATAATCTCTCATTAATATTTGGCTTTTACCAAAGCTAATTTGTCCGTTCATTATTGGCGCACCTAGCTCAGACAGATCTACTCCCCACGCATGATGATATAGTTGATTTCCCATCACTCCGAATTTCTTCTCCAGCAAATGAAGAGGATATTTCGCTAACTGTCCTACGGTAAAAATACCCATTGTATTTAAAGTTCGTTCGGTTCTTTTACCGATTCCCCACATTTCACTAAGAGGACTCACCTGCCATAGTTTTTTTTCTACATCGTCATAAGTCCACTCAGCTATCCCATCTTTTTTTCCTTCTAAATCTAAGCAGAGCTTCGACAAAAGCATGTTCGGTCCAATCCCAATCGAACAAGGTAATTGAAATCTTGCCATAATCTCATTACGAATTTTTTCGGCAATCTCCCATGCATCCCCCCATAATCTCTTCACTCCATCGACCTTTAAAAAACATTCATCTACACTGTATACATGTAAATCCTCTAGAGGTGCAAATTCATTTAATAACTTTACTATGTTCGTTGAGATTTCTAGATATTTTGACATTGAAGGATTTACAATTTTGATTCGCGGATCTTTTGGTATTTCAAAAACCCTTGATCCTGTTTTAATCCCAAATTCCTTTTTTAATCGCGGGGAAGCTGCAAGTACGATACTTCCTTCCCTCTCCACATCTCCAACAACTGCTAAATAACATTCTAATGGATCTAATTCGAGCATGACCGCAGAACAACTTGCATAAAAGCTCTTCATATCGATGCATAATATCCGATGATGTGGTAACTCTTCATAACAAATGCTCATACATATCACTCCGATTTCCCAAAAAATAGCAGAACTAATGTTCTTATTTTTATTATAAACATATATTAAACGAATATACGTTCGATTTCAATAAAATTTTTTCGCTAGGAACAATACAAAATTTTAGCTATACTAAAATTAGCTTAAGGGAGGAAAGACTAGAAGTGGATGGACAGTTTGTAAAGCAGATGATTAAACGAGCATTAATGCAATATAGAGGAGAACACGAACAGTGGATTACAGCTGATATGCTAGATAAACTGTACGAACAAATCATTACCGAACAATTAAATGATGATCGTGAATTACACGAATTAGTACAAGATATTGTTTACGAATACGTAACGAATTATGCCTAAGCAATCGAAAAAACCCGAGAAAGAACGTCCAGTTCTCTCTCGGGTTTTATGAATAGACAAATGATATTTCACTCGTAATTCCATCTTCTTCATCAAAACCAATATTGATTTCCATTGCATAGGATGAAAAACGATGAATCTCTTCCAAGTAAAAACCAATTGCGTCAGATATTTGTTGCTCATAATACAATACGTTCCGATAATTGGCCGAGACTTGGCAGCTTACCCCGTCATCCTCATCAAATTGAAACTCAATTTGCACACTTTCAGGGCGAATTCCTTCTAAATCTGCCACATATACACAAATTGCATTGGCAACATCTTGTTCATCAAAATAGATTTTCACAAGTCACCTCAAAAGGGGAAAGTTAATATCGGTTTCTACGAAAGATTTTCTTAATAAACCAAATAATCACTATTATTACTAAAAAATCCAATAGTAATCCAAAAAATGAAAAACCAAACTGCTGACCACCATAGTAGCCACCAAATGGGTTTAGCATTGAACCAAAAAGAGAGCCTAACCCAAATGCACCTGCATACCCTAAAAAATTCCTTCCAGGACTTCTATACGATCGATAGCTCGACCTAGGTGCTGTTGGTCGATAACTTCTATTAGAACGATACGATCTCCTAATTGCAAGATGCGTTGATGGTTGTTTGCTAGAAACAAAAGAATTAGTATTCACTTTAATACGTTGATGGTTATACATATTACTACTTGCATCAACCGGAATTGACAAAGCAAGCATAAAAAACAAAATCCACATGGATATTAGAGAATTTATTTTTTTCAATATTGACCCTTCTTTCATCATCACATCTTTCTTAGTATGGATCTTTTTTAATAAAAAAATGTGATAATTAAAGAGGTCTATAACCACTTAATACTTTGCTTTGTAAACAACTGATCCGCTAATAGGTGAGAAAAATAACCGACTGTACCAGCTAACCATAATCCATTTATCATTAGGTCTTTTTGCAGCAAGTAACAAATTCCACTCCAAACAGCTAAAAAGTAAAGAGAATGAGTTGGTCCACGATGTTTTAATCTCGAAGAAACAGCAATAAATAATCCAAGCGCAAAGAGTGACCAATAGCCATAAAAGAAAAACCAACCAATAATTGCGATTAATATGCCTGTTAACATTAATATTGTTTTTAAATTCCGTAACCAGCTAACACAAATAATAAATAATAAGAGAATACCTACTGCATAAATCCATGATCCAGAATAAATTAACTTCCCTGTCTTCACAACAATAAATAATGTAACTGCAAAAAATAATAAGCTGAAAAGAACTTTTAGCGGCATTGAAACTTTTTTTGTTAATGAACCATTATGATGATCTAAATCAGGAGCTAAACTACTGATTGCACCAACTATAAGTGGGACGGTCATAGAATCATTTTTTGTTGCATACATTGTGACACCAGTTGCAAATAATCCTACAATTACATGACTTTTTCCATCCAAAATAAATACCTACCTTATCTTACATACTCATACTTTTATTATAGTCGGATAAGGTTAGTTTTCATATGAATAAATTAACAAATGATGGTTATTTAAGAATAATTAATGTCTTTATATTCATTGACGATTGTTCTTTTTTCTGACAAAATATAGGAAGCTTAGGTATTATAGAAAACTAGTCGATTGGCGAGCCTTTTAGGAGAAGACTAAAGACGTAGTTGCACTTACACTTTATTCCTAGAATTGGCAAACTACATCGAGTAATGTACATAACCGACATCGCTAGCCAATTTATACTTTTTAAAGTGTAATAAAATACTTTCACAGTTTGCTTTGGGGGAAATTATGCAAGAAAAAGAAATGAGTGTCATTGACCATTTAGATGAGCTTCGAAATCGAATAATAAAAGTTATTGTTGCATTCGTTATTTTTTTAGGGATTGGATTATATTATACGAAAGCTATATTCAATTTCCTTGTTCAAGATTTGCATGGAAAGCTTCTAGCGCTTGGTCCAAGTGATGTCCTTTGGATTTATCTAATGATTGGTGGAGTGTTCGCGATCGCGTGTAGTATCCCTGTCATAGCTTACCAAATATGGGCGTTTGTAAAGCCGGCCTTGCATGTAAAAGAACGAAAAAGCACAATGCTTTACATACCAGCTTTATTCTTATTGTTCGTTTGTGGATTAGCATTTGGCTATTACTTCATCTTTCCAAACGTTTTAAAATTTTTACAGGACATCGGAGAAGACTTAGTAACAGTTACATTCACAGCTGAACGCTATTTTAGCTTCTTATTTAACTTAGTTGTTCCTTTTGCGTTTTTCTTTGATTTACCAGTCATTATACTATTTTTAACAAGTATCGGAATCGTATCACCAGCATTTTTAAGAAAATCTCGACGATTTGCATATTTTATCCTTATTATTATCGGAACAGCAATTTCACCGCCTGATTTTGTATCTGATATGATGACAAGCTTACCATTGTTAGTTATATACGAATTAAGTATTCTTGTTTCATCAATTGCATATAGAAGACGTATTAAACGCCTACAACATGAATCGGAATAAAAAAAAATGGACAGCAATTAGTATGCTTGTCCATTTTTTTTTTGACTATTCCTTATAATAAAATATGTGATGTATACAAAGTAACAACTAAACCTGAAAAACTATAAATTAACGATGCTTTAATAGCAATTTTTCTTTGAAAATCTTTATGTAAGTCATTAAATTCTAATCCAGCAGCACGCAACCATTGATATCGCTGCAGAGGAGTATAACTTACTTTTTTAGCTGTTTTCCAATAAAGGAAGACCGTCGTAACGAATCCTACCATAATAGCAATATTACTAGCCGATGAATCCGAGAGAACACTAACAAGGAACGTCAAAATTACTTGTACAATTAAAATAGCAAAAACGTAAATGAACTTTTTCATGTTAATCCTCCTTATTTAAGCTTATTTAAATTATAACAAAGATGTATTTTTCAGAATAGTAAAAATTTTGTAGAAACCATGGGTAATTAGAACTAAATAGACAACAAAGTGATAAGAGAAAGAGTCTGTTTATAAGACAAAGATTTAAAAGATATGAA
>NZ_NTZO01000478.1 GCF_002559405.1 Bacillus sp. AFS001701
ATTTTTTTTATAATTCAAATTATTACTTTACACAGCTTTTCAATCTATGCCAAAATAGTAATATCGCAACTACTTTAGGGAGGTCAAGGCCATGGCAACATATCGAATTACTGCTTTTGAAAAAAGTGGCGAATCAATTGTCGATGAACAATTTGAAGCTAATTCTGACTTAGAAGCAAAAAAAATTGGTACAGAAAAACTTAATACACTCGGTGCACTTGATAAAACACACCGCTGCATTAGTCAAACTGGTAAACTACTTTTATTTCATCCATAATAAAAAAAGCTGCGAAAATTTATCGCAGCTTTTTTGTTTTGATCTAAATTAAGTACCAATCAAAGTTTCAACACTTTTCAACTTCTGCTTGGTGTGGACTACCTTTTAATGAAAACCGTCGTGAATTTCTCAACAGCCATAGGATTACCTTTAAGGGCATCCTATTTACATTTTATGAAGCAGGTTCAACT
>NZ_NTZO01000479.1 GCF_002559405.1 Bacillus sp. AFS001701
TTATATTTAAAAGGTAATCAAAATATCCTAAATAAACAATTTATGTTGAGTATAATTGGAGCTAGAAAACCAACTGCATTTGCGAAAATTATTTGTGATTCATTAATATTAGGTCTAATTAGAGAAAATTGTGTTATTGTTAGTGGAATGGCATCTGGATGCGATTCAATCGCACATAATTCAGCTATTTTTCACAACGGAACAACGATTGCAGTTGTCGGATGTGGGTTAGACTATATTTACCCGAAAGAAAACCGTAATTTATTTAATGAAATATCATTAAATCATTTAGTTA
>NZ_NTZO01000480.1 GCF_002559405.1 Bacillus sp. AFS001701
AACTGAACTTGAAAATTATTGAACTAACGCATGCGTTAGTTGAAATTCAAAAGCAGCCAATGGCTGCTTATTTATTTTAGTATAAGTTTGTGAAGTATGGTTATTACAAATGAATCCAAATGGTAATAAAAGGAAAAAAGTAAAACGTTAACGAATATCATTAGTAAAATAATTTTTGTGAGGTCAAGTAAGTATGTATCTAATTTTATTAATGGTTTTATTTACAATAATTGGATATTTCCTATTTTGGTTACCACCAGCTATTGGAGGAGCCATTGCATTTGGAATATTTTTTGGCATTTTGAGTAGAGGCGTATATTTTTTATTCAATATAAACAAGAGAATTACTAAAGCATATCCAACCCACAAAGAATTAGAGCTTGAAGATGTTAAGAAAGAATTAAAAGAAATAAAGAAATTTTAGATTCATCTTATAGAACTAAAGCATGCATTAGTTGAACAACACGATCGACTGTTTAGTCGATTTTTTTAACGCACTAGATGGCAGTATAGTTTAAGTGAAAAACCTCACAAACTGAAAGGTGAATTCAAACTCTAATAACTAATTATCTGAAGCTGAAGACGTTCTTCAGCAATCGCGCCAGATGATTGAATAACAGAAGGATTTTTCACGCAAAAAATACGTTTCGCTATAAATAACGAACAGTTTATCCTATTGGAACTCTTATTTTACCAATAAACTTTTATTCATGAAGACTTAAAAGCCTAGAGATATAAAATCCCTAGGCTTCTTTACAAGCTATTCGATAAAATACATTTTCCCATTCACTTCAAGAGACACTGATGTTTGTTTCATCTCTTCTTTTAGAGACTTGGTATAGGCAACTATTTGATTAATTTTTACCTTATCTAAATCTTCTGCATAACTATATACAATCGTTACTTTCTCCTTGACCAATTGATTATCATCAGATAGCCACGATCCTGTCCCCTCAACGGCTGTTGCTCCTCCAAACATTCTTGAGAATTCTTCTAACGACTTGTTAACATATGTAGTATTATCAATAGGTTGATCAACATTATATGTAGATGGTATGTATATTTTCACTATGTCATCAAGGTAGAATTGCCCCTTTAATGCAGAAGATTGTTTCACTTTAGAGGTTTCTTGTTGTACTGTAGCGTGCGCAGCATTGCCTAAAAAGACAATTAATAGGATTGGGATGATCCAATAGAAGATTTTTTTCTTTTCCAACATTGCCACTCCTTTTTATTCAATAGTTTGGTTGGCAAAACTATGATGAGTTTTCTAACTATCATTATACATATGACAATCAATCTGTCATGGTAAAATTTACCTTTTTTATCTAAATAGAACCGTTTCCTTTGGTAATCTTCAACTAACGCATGCATTAGCCATCCATGAACCCTAAGAATCACAACAGTGAATGGAAGTATATATCATTCTTCAATGATAGTTGAAGTTCAGAAGACTGTCTCGATAGTCTTTTTTTTTGGGGGCTAACTAGTAGATTTGTTGCATAGAAAATGAAGCATAATTCTTAAAACAAAGAGTATATATTGGTTTATATCCATAAATTGGAAAAAGGAAGGGTGTTTCCACATGATAGGAACTGAGAGTAAAAAACAGGACATTTTAAAAGCTTACCATTTCAGACATGCTTGCAAGGCATTTGATAGTAATAAAAAGATTTCGGATGAAGATTTTCACTTTATTTTGGAGACGGGAAGGTTGTCACCCAGTTCATTTGGCTTGGAGCCCTGGAAGTTTGTAGTGATCCAGAATGCTACGCTTCGCGAAAAATTAAAACCTGTATCTGGCGGTGCCCAAGGACAACTGCCTACAGCCAGCCATTTTGTAGTTATATTGGCTAGAAAAATTCATGGCTTAAGACATGATTCTGTTCACGTAATCAAAATGATGAAAGACATTCATTTTATGCCTGAGGAAATTGTGCAAAGTCTTTCCAATTTCTACAAATTCTTTGTCGAAACAGAACTCGAAGATAACGACCGTCTCATTTTTGAATGGGCAAATAAACAAACCTATATAGCATTAGGAAATATGATGACAGCTGCAGCTCAAATTGGAATTGATTCATGTCCGATAGAAGGTTTTGATAAAAAGCAGGTGACCACTATTTTGCAAAATGAGGGTATCATTGCTGACAACGATTTCGGTGTAGCCTGTATGGTTGCTTTTGGATATCGGAAAGAGAATCCCAAACGTCCAAAAACAAGACAAAATCTCGATGAAATTGTTGAATGGCGATAAGACTGTTTAGATTTAAATGGAATATCAATAATAAGATGCTTTCCAATAATCTCATTTACGATTTTTATATACTAGATCTACCTTATAATAAGTTCCATAGTTAATTCAAATTCATTTATTCGTTATGTAACTAACGCATGCGTTAGTTAAAATACGGGAATATCCCATACAAGTAAACCAATACAATCAACAAGGACGCTAATGTCCACGTATAAAAACATAATGACGAGAAATTTCACTATTATATTCTAAAACTCAATTTCATCTGCCTTTTTTAAAACACTAAACCATTGACCGAGTATGTCATTGTGGTGATCTATAATCTGAGATGCAGGTAATATTTTGGAATTGTATGTACTATGTCCATCTTTTACAAGGATAACTTCATATCCAAGACTATAAGCACGACGGCATGTTGCATCTACACAAACTTCGGACTGAATGCCTGTAATGACGATTCGTTTTATTTTTCTAGCAGCTAATTCTTGATGAAGATTTGTCATATGAAAAGAATCAGGATAGTCTTTTTCAATAATGATGTCTTTTACTAATGGAGTAATTGATGAATGAATTTCCCATCCTGAGGTTCCTTGCTCAAGAGGCTTTCCTGGTCCATCATTGTACTTCATGTAAACGATTGGGGTCTGTGTCAAACGAGCTTTTGAAATTAGTAATTGGACATTCTTTAATAGTTCATCTCCCTTAAATAATGGTTCTGTCTCCCGAAATGAACCAGCTTGAATATCTACAATTAACAATGCAGTATAGGTTTCATACATGAATATACCTCCAATACTTTATATGGTTAATATTTTAATAAACAAGCTAAAAACTCATATAAGTAAGAAAAAATTCGTTTTTAATTTACCCTAAATAGCAAACTGAATTCTTTTTTTCTAAAGCTACCATAGCAAAAGGAAAATTTCGTAATTTATAGGAAATAAATTTGATAAACATGTATTAAATATTTTTTATAACATTCGAAAAATTTAAGTCATATTAAGGAGGTATCCAATACAGGTAAACAATACAATCGACACATTGTGCTAATGTCCAAATATAATATAATAATGATGAGAAATTTCGCTATTATATCTAATAGCAGAATTAAGTATTAGTCGTATTATGTCTGAGGTTGAGAAAATCGGCAAAAACTATAGAGATATTCTTTCAGATTTGGTTAGTCAAAAATAATTCCTTCTGCAACTAACGCATGCATTAGT
>NZ_NTZO01000481.1 GCF_002559405.1 Bacillus sp. AFS001701
TGATTATGTAGTATAAAAATTATATCATTAAAGATTATTTGTTTGATAGAATAATAAAGAAATAGGGACTAAAGTCTGTTCTTTTACTCAATTAAAAAGAAAGAATTTAAGATGAAAAATTACAAAAATAGATGAGTTAAATTAATGTTAGAAAGTTATCTTTCTAACTTTTGCATTTTTCTAGAATATTTAATATATGAAATACTAACAATGAAATTAACTAAGGATTGATAATGTAATGAATATATATGGCATGATTAAAGAAGTAGCAGATAATAAAGGTAAAAACATAGCTTATAATTACGATGGAAACAAAACGAATTATGAAGAACTCATTTCATCGTGTGAAAACATAGCACAACTATTAGTTGAAAATGAGATTGAAAAAGGAGATAAAATAGCGATTTTATTAGGAAATTCTCCTGAGTTTGTACAAACTTATTTAGCTATTTTAAGACTAGGTGCAATCGTCATTCCATTAAATCCAGCTTTTACGGAAAGTGAACTCAGCTATATTTTAAAAGATTCTTCTACAAAACTTGTTATTTCAACTAGGGAACAGGAGAAAAAACTTAAAAGTGTTAAAAATCAGTGTCCTACATTATTAAATATTATTTTAATAGATGAAATACAACCGACAGTAAAAATAAAAAATCAATTAGAAGAAATTGAAACTCTACAAGATGATACAGCTGTTATTCTTTATACATCAGGAACAACCAGTAACCCTAAAGGTGCAATGTTGTCTCATTTTAATTTAATTGAAAATGCAAATGATTTTTCCAAGTTAATCGAATTAAGTGAAAATGATCAAATGATCGCCGTCCTTCCAATGTTTCATTCATTTTGCTTAACATTATGTGTAAATATGATTTTGTTAAATGGAGCATCAACAATCATCATTCCTAAATTTAACCCAGCTGAATTAGTTGATGTAATCAAAAAAGAAAAAGCTACTTTAATTGCGGCAGTACCGACGATTTATAATTATTTATATCAATTAAATAATGCGACAGCAAACGATTTTAGTAGTTTGAGAGCATGTATTTCTGGCGGTGCATCTATACCAATCGAATTATTACAGTCAATTCAAGAAAAATACAATGTCTTAATTGTAGAAGGGTATGGACTATCTGAAACAGCTCCAGTTCTTACTTTCAATCCATATCGTGGGATTTGTAAACCAGGATCAGTTGGCCTTGATCTACCTAGTGTTACGACAAGAATAGTAAATGAAAATGGCGAAGAAGTTCCAACTGGTAATGTAGGGGAAGTTGTTGCGATAGGACCGAATGTGATGTGTGGTTATTTAAATAATATAGAAGAAACTGAAAAAGCATTTTTTAACGGTTGGTTTAAAACGGGTGATCTCGGTAAAAAAGATGAAGATGGATATTTATTTTTATTAGATCGAAAAAAAGATGTTATTATAACAAACGGATATAATGTTTACCCTAGAGAGATAGAAGAGAGACTTTATCAACATCCTAGTATTATTGAAGCAGCGGTAGTCGGAAAACCTAATCAATTAATAGGTGAAAGTGTATGTGCTTATTTAGTCGTATCAAATGATTCACTTTCAGAAAGTGAGATCATTGATTTTTGTAAAGAAGCACTTGTTTATTATAAAGTTCCTAAGGAAATTTACTTTGTAAACGAATTGCCTAAAAATGGTACTGGGAAAGTTTTAAAAAGAAATCTTAAATAATTTTGGAGACCAATCATTAGACTGGTCTTTTTTTTT
>NZ_NTZO01000482.1 GCF_002559405.1 Bacillus sp. AFS001701
ATTTTGTCTTTATTATTAGTAGATGTGTATTTACTATTTTCATAGCTATTATTTACTAATTTGACAAAATCATTTATATCTTCAGCCAACATATTCGCTTTTTGCATCTCAAATTTCATATCTCCATCCCCTAAAGTGTAAAAAAATATACATCACTAGAGTATATGTTTTTATTTTAAATCATATCACAAACTATCCAATTAATCCCGTATCCTACTACTTCATGGAAAAAGCATCTTTTAAAATACTAATGGGTCAATTCAATACCTTGTCAGGCTAGTATTTTCAATATATAAAGTTCTCGGAAATTATAAAAATAGATTGATAATAAATCCTGCAAGACCAATCAAAGCTGCATAGCGTTTAGTTTTTATATTGGTTTTAGGACGCATTACCAATAAATATAAGACAAAGCCCAGAGGTATGCTAAAAGTATTTATATAAAATTTGAAAGTACCTAAAAACCAATATCCAAATATTTTCCACCCCATCTTCGTCTCTTCTTTATTTTCTCTCTTTTGATAAACCAACACTAACAATACAATAGTGACGAATAACTCCAGTATCCCTAAAATATACATTTCCTTTCCCCTCTCACGTTTCAATCTATTTTAAGTTCAAAATTCAAAAAACTCTATACTTTCGAAAAACTTTTTTAAAATTAAGTTAGCACTAAAAGTTTACGAAGTTATACCACTTACTAATTAATTTCGATTATAAAATACGGTAGATAATTCAAAATAAGTAAAATTTTGCTATCAGTAGCTTTCTTTGGAATATATACTATAAAGTGCGGAAGTGTTCGATTCCATCTTTCGCTCCATCAAATCGTAATTCCTTATTTATCTGCCTTTTAGATAAAGGAGGAAGTATAATGCAAAAATTGATTTATATGATTGGCATTCCTGGTAGTGGGAAAAGTGAAATGGCTAAACAAATCGCCAAGAAAGAAAAAGCCATTATTTTATCCACTGATGAGTTACGTCAAACACTATTCTTTAATGTAAATAAGCAAAAGAGGACGAATCTTTTGTATATGGAATTATACAAAAGAGCCAATCGTTTACTTGCTGAAGGGAAAAGTGTTCTCATTGATGTTACAAATATTGAACGGGAAAGACGAATGAAAGCATTAAATAAATTCGTAGATGTTCACAAAGAGTGCTATTACATGGATGTGCCGTATGAGGTTTGTGTAGACCGTAATAACAAGAGAAAGCGTGTTGTAGAAGATCGAATTCTTGTTAAGATGAGGAAGAATCTTGATTTTCCTTTAAAAAATGAAGGATGGGATATCATCCATACGATTCATGAGCCATTTTCATATGAAATGACGAAAGAAGAATTAACAAATCTATTAGTAAGTGAAGTTTCATACGAAGAGTTATTCGATAAACTCAATAAAGTACCGTTTTTTCAAGCAATGGAATGTTTTGATCAAGAGAATCCGTTTCATTCAATGACGTTATGTCAACACACATACGGACTCATTGAGTACATTAATGAAATGTACGAAGAGAAAGATAAACTAATTTTGCAAATGGCAGCTCTGTTTCATGATGTTGGGAAGGTATTCTGTAAGACGTATAAGGTTACCAAAGGGTATTATTCATACTTTGGTCATGAAAAAGTTTCTTCACAAATTGCATTTCATTTTTTAACGGAGCTAAGGTTTGAAGATGAATTTATTCAAGCTGTAGTTGGGATCATCGAAATGCACATGTTAATTAACTACGATGGTAATGAAGGAGCAACTAAAATTTATCATTTACTTGGGGATGAATTACTCGCAAAACTTTATTTCTTTCGTGAAGCAGATATGAATTTTGTCCCCTCTCTTAAATTATAAAAAAGAGACGCATATCCCTCAAAGAATCGCATCTCCAAAAAAATTCTATTCTCTTGTAATCATTCAAAAAACCAAAATTCTTTTTTAAAAGGAATTGATATTAAACTTATTTAATATAAGTTAATCCGATTCGATTATTAAAAATTTGATTTCGATTTTTGAAAACAAATGATCCCTCAACATAATCAATCAC
>NZ_NTZO01000483.1 GCF_002559405.1 Bacillus sp. AFS001701
ACTGTAACTCTAGTTTCAAATAAAGATGAACAACTTCAAGTTCCACTATCAGATGCTTTTTTCACTAGGGTTGACGACTAACTTTTCCTTTTTTTACTAACTGAACTACTCAGATTAATCTTACAGGACTTATATTTTTGGGAAGTTTTCACATACTAGTTGTAATTGAATTCATAAAGCTTTGAAACTGAGGGGAAAGTATGAATAAGGTTTTATATATTAAATTACTTAATCGAATCGTTGTACAAGTTGGTAAACGTGTACATCTAAGAGAGATTGCACGATTACAAGGGATTAATGTTGATTTAACCAAAATTCAAAACATCATTGTACATGAATCAAAAAAGGAGGATGGTACACATACACTTATTGATATTCTAGAGCTTTTACCACTAATTCTTGAAATTGAACCTGATATTTCGTTCGAGCTCGTTGGAGTGACAATGTGCATAATAGAACTTAAAAATGAAGTTTCAAAGGATCGTTTCATTCTGTTTTGTTTCGTTTGGATCTTGTTATTTACAGGTTCTTCATTAGCAATTATTTATTTCCATGAAGATGTTAGCATGCAGCAGGTTCAACAACGAATTTACTATATGATTACAGGAGAACATAATCATAAACCTTTATTACTTCAAGTACCATATTCTTTTGGATTAGGAATTGGGATGATTTTATTTTTTAATCAATGGTTTAAGACTAGATTAAACGAAGAACCGAGTCCTCTTGAAGTAGAAATGTTTCAGTATCAACGCTCAATGGATGAATATGTGTTAGTAAACGAAAATAAAAAGCCAAACAAAAGTGTAAATACCGATGATTAGAGAGTTGTTTATAGTGTTTGTAGGTTTTTCAGGAGGTATTGCTGTTGGTACGGGCTTTGTAGCATTTTTATCGGTTATTGGAATTATTCCAAGACTAACGCAGTTAACAAAAACGATTAAAAAAATTCGAGCTTATGAGTTTGCAGTTATTTTAGGTGCACTTTTTGGTTGCTGGATTAGTTTGCGAAATACCGTATTTAATTTGCCGAATATATTTTCAGTTTTTATCGGTCTGTTAGCAGGTATTTTTATTGGAATGTTAGCTGCAGCATTAACCGAAGTTTTAAACGTTTTTCCAATATTAGCAAAACGAATTGGCATTCAAAAGAAAATTGTCTACTTATTAATGGCAATCGCACTAGGTAAAGTATTTGGGTCGTTATTTCATTGGATTTATTTTATAGAGTAAAGGATGGATGAAATGAGTGGGAAATTAAAAGCTAATTATAAAGAGAATATAAAACCATACCAACCGAAAAAGCCAGTATTAAAAAATTGTATTAAAGCATTTTTAGTTGGAGGATTTATCTGTTTTTTAGGAGAGTGTATTACAAAGATTTATATTAACTATTTTAATTTTACTGAAAAAAATGTAGGTGATCCAACTGTAGCTACACTTGTTTTAATTTCTAGCTTACTAACAGGGTTAGGTATATATGACAAAATTGGACAATTTGCAGGTGCAGGATCTGCTGTTCCTGTTACAGGCTTTGCCAACTCTATGACAAGTGCTGCTATGGAACATAGAAGTGAAGGTCTAGTTTTAGGGGTTGCAACAAATATGTTTAAACTAGCTGGTTGTGTAATTGTTTATGGAGTTGTTTCGGCATATGTCGTTGGAATGATACGATACGCATTTAAAGTATTCTTTTAGGAGGTGACTACATATGGCTTTAGTCGGTAAACAAACTTGGGAGTTTCAAAATGGTGTTTATGTTCAGGCATCTGGAACCGCTGTAGGACCAAGAGAAAACTTGGGACTATTAGCTGGTAAATTTGATTATGCTTATGAAGATTTACATTGTAATGAAGATAATTGGGAATTAGCAGAAAGAGCATTAATGAGAAATGCAATTTCAGTTGCACTAAAAAAAGCAAACAAAACCGTAGAAGATATCGATGTTTTTTTAGCAGGTGATTTATTAAATCAAAATGTTACTGCGAACTTTATGGCAAGGGAATTGCAACTTCCTTTTTTATGTATGTTTGGAGCGTGCTCAACTTCAATGGAAACAGCTGCACTTGGTGCTCAGTTAATCGATAGTGGTTATGCAAAAATGGCATTGGCAGCAACAAGTAGCCATAATGCTACTGCTGAAAGGCAATATAGATATCCTACAGAATACGGTGGACAAAAACCAGATTCTGCAACTTTTACAGTGACTGGTGCAGGAAGTGTTCTCCTTTCAAATAAAAAAAGCAAAATAAAAGTAAAATGCGCCACAATCGGTACAGTTCAGGATTTAGGTTTAACAGATCCATTCGACATGGGTTCTGCGATGGCACCAGCAGCAGCCTATACAATCGTACAACACTTTAAGGACACAAATACGACACCTGATGATTATGATTTTATCGTAACTGGAGATCTTTCAGCTGTAGGCGCACCAATTTGCGAACAACTTGTTAGAGAAGAAGGATATGATATGGCAGGAAAATACAATGATTGTGGATTGCTAATCTATGATCGAGAAAATCAGGAAGTTTTTGCTGGGGGAAGTGGATGTGCTTGTTCAGCAGTTGTAACATATGGTCATTTATTTCAAGAGTTAAATAAAGGTACTTATAAACGAATTTTAGTAGCGGCAACCGGTGCTCTATTAAGCCCAACAATGATTCAACAGAAAGAATCAATTCCAACTATTTCACATGCTGTCGTTTTCGAAAGCTGTTAGGAGGTGTTCAGATGGATTTTGTTAATGCTTTTATAGTAGGAGGTCTAATTTGTGTAGTTGGCCAATTATTTTTTGATTTCACAAAATTAACACCAGGGCATGTGATGTGCATATTTGTAGTAATTGGGTCAATTTTAGATGGGTTTGGAATTTACGATAAGCTAATAAAATTTGCTGGTGCAGGTGCAACCGTTCCAATTACTAGTTTTGGGCATTCCTTATTACATGGAGCAATGGCAGAAGCAAGTGATCACGGATTTATTGGTATTGGAATGGGGATCTTTTCACTAACCTCATCTGGAATATCAGCAGCAATTTTATTCTCATTTATAATTGCACTTATTTTTAAGCCAAAAGGTTAACTTATGAAAAAGAAAAGGATCATTATCGTAACCGACGGAGATGTTTATGCACATCGGAGTATTGAGTATTTGGCAAAACAATTTGGCGGATGCACAATATCACAATCGCAAGGTAATCCCACTAAGTTCTCTGGAAAGAGAATGGTTGAAATCATAATGCAAGCACAAAAAGAACCAGTATTTGTATTGTTTGATGATAGTGGCTTTATGGGAGAAGGTCCTGGAGAAAAAGCTTTAAAATATGTAGCGAGTGATAAACATATTGAAGTTATTGCTGCACTTGCAGTAGCATCAAATACACATCACCAAGAATGGACAAAAGTGGATGTAAGCATTGATAACGAAGGGAATTTAACTGAATACGGTGTCGATAAGTATGGAGTACCTGATATTGAAATCGGGAGAATAAATGGAGACACCGTTTATAATTTAGATCAACTAAATATTCCTTTCATTTTAGGAATCGGCGATATTGGAAAAATGGGTGGAAGAGATGATATTGAAATCGGTTCACCCATTACAAGAAAAGCAATTGAATATATCCTCGAGAGGAGTGAACTCCAATGACTACGAAAAAAGAGCCGACAAAACTTACAAATAAACTAGTTACAAATGCTCATACAATAAGTGATCGTATAGGGTATGGAGTAAGTTTTGATGTCGGAAAACGTGTGATCTTTGTAAATAAAGTTGAAGTTAATCTATATTATGTTAACGGATTAACGGATACAAGCTTTATTCAAAGATTTTTAGATGACTTAATTGGGTTAGAAAAAGTCGAGAAAAATAAATCAATGTTTAAAAATATTGAGGATACAATTGTCCATCAATCAGTAGAGATCGTTTTAACATTTGAAGATGTTATAAAGAAAGTATTATCTGGTTTAATTGTAGTATTAGTTGATGGAGAAGATAAAGGACTTGCAGTCGATGTTAGGAGTTATCCTGGACGTGGTCCAACAGAACCAGATACCGAGCGAGTAGTACGTGGATCACGAGATGGTTTTACTGAAAACATTATTAATAATACTGGCCTAATTAGAAGACGTATTCGCGATGAAAATTTAAGAAATGAAATTCTTCAAGTAGGTGAAAGTTCAAAGACAGATGTATGTTTATCGTATATAGAAGGTTTAGCGCACGAGGAACTTGTAAAAGAAGTTCGGGATCGAATTACAGGTATCCACGTTGATGGTCTTACAATGACAGATAAGAAATTAGAGGAATTTATATTAAAGCAAGGATATAATCCATTTCCTTTAGTTAGATATTCGGAAAGACCTGACGTTGTTGCAAACCACATTCTAGAAGGTCATGTATGTATTATCGTGGATACTTCTCCAAGTGTAATCATTACGCCGGCAACGTATTACCACCATATGCAACATGCAGAAGAATTCAGACAAACTCCTACAGTTGGTACATTCCTTCGATGGTGTCGTTATATAGGAATTTTTATGTCAGTCTTTTTATTACCATTTTGGTTACTATTATGTAATTATCCAGAGGTATTACCAAAATCATTAAGTTATATTGGTCCAAAGGAAACAAGTAATATTCCAATTTATTTACAATTAATTATTGCCGATATGGGGATTGAATTCCTGCGAATGGCAAGTATACATACACCAAATGCTGTTTCCACTTCGATGGGGATTATTGCAGCAGTATTGATTGGGCAAGTCGCAATTGATGTAGGACTTTTCCAGCCGGAAGTAGTACTATATACGGCTGTGTCAATGATAGGATCATATGCAACGCCTAGTTATGAGCTAGCCCTTGCAAATAAATTGGCCAAATTTTTTATATTAATTTTAACTGCAATATTAGGTGTTAAAGGATTTATGATTGGTTCAACATTATTTATACTGTTTTTAGCGGGCCTAAATACTTTAAATACACCTTATTTTTGGCCATTTATCCCATTTGATGGCAGAGCCTTCTGGCATTTAGTTATCCGTACAAAAGCTAGTGAAAGCCAACATCAAAAAGGTGGAAAAACAATCGGTGATGCCACCATTTAATCTGGTAAGTTAAAATAAAATAGGGGGTGTCTTAGGAGTCAAATTAACTGGTAAATAGACGCCCTCATATTAATTTTAATATATGTACTAGCGCTAGGGAGGGGATCTCAACAGCGCTTCATTTGTATTAGATAAAACCGACCCCTTTTTGCAGCTCGATGCTTAGGCGAGACTCACCTCGCTTTTCTTAATTGACAACTTCCTTTTTAACTGCAACAAACCCGGTTAC
>NZ_NTZO01000484.1 GCF_002559405.1 Bacillus sp. AFS001701
TATTTATTCTAATTGAAAAGAGATAATAATAAACCACGATCTAGTCGTTGAATTAATCTATATTTTAATACGTTAGATAAAAGGTACAAGAAAAGTGATTAAAAATAAAATGTGGTAAGTTTAATATTCAAAAAGGGAGCTTCGCATCACGTCGAAGCTCCTTTTTATTGCGATATTTGACAGGGGTAAGACCAAAAAAAAGTACCATTCGTCCAAAAGTGATCATTACTGCGGTGTTCCCGAGCTTACTTCGCTTGAAGATTTTTCATCGGATCGGGAACAACTGCCTAAAGATGCACATTTGCATTAACTCTCTTATTCAGAAACCTTTACCAATAACTTACCTGTATTTCCACCAGTGAATAACTGGAAAAAAGCAGATACTGTATTTTCAAACCCCTCAACAATCGTCTCTTGATATTTGATTTTTCCGGCTGAAACCCATTTAGCCATAATCTCGGCACTTTCTGCAAAACGTGATGCATAGTTACTGAAGACAAATCCCTGCATCAATGAGCTAGTAGTCAATAGTTTAGTTTGCACACGTGGACCAATATCATTCTTAGCTCCATTATAAGTTGCGATTTGACCACAAATTGGAATTCTGGCACCGTGATTAATAAGTTTCATAATCGTGTCTGATACCGTACCACCTACATTGTCGAAATAGACATCAACACCGTTTGGGCATGCAGCCTCAATCTGTTTCTCAAAATCCGGCACCCTATAATTGATTGCGGCCGTGAATCCGAGTTCCTTTGTTAGATACTCACACTTATCATCCGAACCAGCAATCCCTACAGAGCGAGCTCCCTTGATATTTGCAATTTGTCCTACTAACGTACCTACTGCACCCGCTGCACCAGATACGACCACGGTCTCCCCCTCTTTGGGTTTGCCAATGTCAAGCAATCCAAAGTAGGCAGCTTGTCCTGGCATCCCTAGTACACTGAGATACGTTGTAATAGGTGCGATACTTGCATCGATTTTGCGCAAATTGTCAGCGCTCACGACTTCAATTGTTTGCCATCCATAACCGCCGAGTACGATATCACCAACTTCGAACACTGTTGATGCAGTCTCAATTACTCGACCTATAACCCCCCCGAAAATAACACCATCGATTGGATACGGAGCTGAGTACGATTTTCCGGCATTCATTCGTTCACGCATGTATGGATCAACCGAAATGTATAGACTTTGGACAAGCACTTGCTCATTTTTAAGCCCAGGAACTTCTACTTCTTCCATCCGGAAGTTCTCTGCGGTAGCCGTCTCATAAGGTCTGGATGCCAGCACAATTCGTTTCTTGTAGGCTGGGCGTACTAAACTCATTTTCCACCACCTTCTGGGTTCTTTACCCACTTTTTTAGTGCCGCATCGATACATAAATCGATAACAGCATACCACACGTAATGTCAAAATCTCACAATATTTTAAATAAGCTTGTGAATTGAATTTTTCCTATCCACTCCTCATAGGGTACTCAGATTCACCCTCAACCATACGGGTTGCCTTTTGCTTTCAGTTAAAATATGTATTAACTTATAAGTTGGAAAAGTGTATTTAAAAGGGAAAATGGAGTAATCAAAATTGGATTCTGCAAAATTGGGTAAGAAACACGTTAGTTGAAGATCATTGAGTTGCTTCGACAGCACTTTTTCTTATTGAAGTAAATGGCAGTAGAGTTGAATAAGAACATGGATAGGCAATCTCTTGACATATTATCTCAAATTAAATACAATATTTCTAGAAATACTGAAATAAGAAAATAAGAATTACTGAAAGGAGGTTTCTAACGATGAATGATGATATTGCAGTAAAAGTCTATAAGGCACTAGGTGAATCAACTCGATTACAAATCGTAAAATTACTTGCACAGCAATCAGAGTTAGCTTGCCTGGAAATGGCAAATCAATTAAAAGTTCCTGCCAATTCGACATTAACGCATCATTTAAAACCATTGCTTGATTGCGGATTATTAACAGTTCGCAGAGAAGGAACCTTCAGATATTACAGTTTACAACGAGAAGTACTTGCACAACACGCACCCGCTTTACTTTAATGTTAAAGCGGTATAATTTTACATTTTATTTCAGTATTTATAGAAATATCGAATAATAAAAATGAACGGAGGAAAAATATATGAGTCAAATTACTAATGAAACAAATTGTTGGGGTTATTTAAAAAATGGTTTAGAAAGTAAATTGTTTGAACCGATAAAAATCGGAGCCTGGAATTTACGATCACGTATCGCAATGGCACCATTAACAAGATCTTTTGCAGA
>NZ_NTZO01000485.1 GCF_002559405.1 Bacillus sp. AFS001701
ACAGTAATTGGAGATCGTTCTTTTGGTACAAATTCAAGTATCGTTTCAAAAATTGGTGAGGGAATGATGGATGGAATTCAAAAAGGAAACACAATTCCTGTTATTAAACATTTCCCTGGGCATGGGGATACTTCAGTAGATTCTCATTTAGAACTTCCTATAGTGAATAAAGACTTATCAAGTTTAAAAAAATTTGACTTAGTTCCATTTAATAATGCAATCAAAAATCATGCGGATATGATGATGGTAGCTCATATATTAGTCAAGAAAGTAGACTCTAAGTATCCAGCTTCGATGTCAAAGTCAGTGATAACAGATCTTTTACGAAAACAATATGGATATAATGGGGTAGTCATAACTGATGGTATGTCAATGGGCGCTATAGCTAAACACTATAACTTAAGTAATGCAGCAGTAACTTCTATTAATGCCGGGAGTAATATTATATTGATAGGACATGGAAATGAAAATGTTAAAACCATTTACAATAGCATCTATACAGCAGTTAAAAATCATAAAATATCAGAAGACACAATCAATAAAAGTGTCTATAAAATTCTATCTTTAAAACAAAAATATAAACTTAACAATAATAAAGTTCAAACTGTAAATGTGACAAATTTAAATAAACAAATTAAGAAAGCTGTTACTTATAACAATGAAACTAGTAATAAGCAGTACTTACTTTTAAAAAATATTTCGACGAAGGCTAATGAAGGAAAAATAATCAATGCAGAATTTAATGTAATGAATTCCAATATTGACCAGGTAAGAGAAAAATGGGGAAAAGAAGACAGTAGTGTATATGTGGCGGCTGCTAAAGGAACATACAACACATATACAAAGAGAAATGTAGTATTTGGCTATCAAAAAGACCATTTAATATTTGAATTACGCTCTTTTGATCCTCAGTTAAAAAATTTATCTATTAATAATATAAAAATTTATTTTGGTTCACCTAGTTCAGAAGTTACTACCTCAAATAA
>NZ_NTZO01000486.1 GCF_002559405.1 Bacillus sp. AFS001701
ATTTTAAAGAATGAGTGAATACATTAAAGAAAATTAATAATATAATTTTTAAAAGGATAAAAAAATGAACAACTGAGTTTTTATCAAAACTTACATTGAAAAAGCATTTTTAGTCTTAGTAATTATACAAATACGTAGTACTTATGTATGCGAAATGGATTGAATCATAACGAATATTGAATAAAAATTAATAGATTCATATTTATTACTATTTAGCTGTTTAATAATAGGAGAATTGAAAGGCTAAATAGTAATAAAAGAAGAATTTGATGAATCGATTTTATATTTATTGTAATCTCCTTCATGAATATTTGATTGGAACGAAAAGGTAGCTCACTCGACTCCTAGGGAAATCGACATGATATTACCATATATTAATTGGGAACTGCATATTCAATAGCATGAATAAAACTTGAGTAAAGTTTTTAAATTCCTTTTATAAAATGTTACCTAAGTTTCACCAAAAATCACTATTTAAAAAAATTGTCAATCAAGTATTAAACATAAT